>JAHBXR010000002.1:300000-457051 GCA_019636335.1 Pirellulales bacterium | reverse complement strand
CAATCAGTGGCGGTAACTGGCTCTTTTGGATCGCGGTGCGTTACTTGAAGGTAAAGGACCAGCTTCTCTCCCATTGAAGGCCGTTCTACCTCGATATCAAGCGAATAACCACCATTGAGAATACAGGCAGGTATCTGCCTGTAAGTAGGTCGGTACGTTTGATCGTGCTTATAGTGTTTGTCCACTGATTGCAGGAACGCTATAGCGTTTTGGATGCGGTAGGTGGTTCCAATCGAATAGGTAGCGGTTAAATCCCTGTAGGAGTCCGTGAATTCAGGAGTGTCAATCTCATAGAGCGGACCCACCGGCTCTGCGCCGCCGCCCATCCACCGCTTCCATATGTTCAAGCGAGCCTCTTGCGATGGATCATTGCTTAAGGCCGGATACTTGTCTTGCACAAGTGCGGCTTCGTGCGCGTCTATTGTTGCAAAACTGTCTAGATAATTCTTGCGACCGATCGTCGTGTGAACCCAACCCGCAAGTACAGAAGACCATCCGACCGTCAATACAAGCAAGGGTAGCAGAAACATATACCATCGCCGAAAACGATAAAGCGGTAGGCAGATGATGAGTGTGAATGCTGCGCTGAAGAATTGGCTGATGTTTGAAATAGCGCCCGAAGTAAAGAACTTCCAGATGCGCCGCACATCAGCACGTGCCGCTGCGGAATGAGGTGACCAGAGCCAAAATGCCTCGAACAACAAGAACCCACCGGTAATTGCCCATATGCCAAGCGGATCAAAGAGCGCGAGTACCGCAAACACAGTCGAGATTGCGCTAAGTATCTCGAATGCGGGATGGCTATATGACGCAACCTGCCGCTGCTCACCCATCGCAACTGCCCTTGGCGTGACAACCGACGCAAGGCCGACCAGAGGCTGCTAAGATAGGGGCCAGCTAAACAGATTGCAAGTGAATCAGCGTGATAACCCGTCGATTACGTCATGTCAGGAAGACACTCCAGGATCAATCGGGAGTCGAGAAGGTCAAAAAGTGGCCACAATCGCTCATAACGGAAGGCAAGAACGAAAAAGCCCCACGTCGCAACTGCACTTTGCAGCTTTGTGCGAGTGGGGCTTTGATCGTTGTGTGCTATGTTTTCAGGGATGGTTTCCAGGGTCGCAAGCAGAAAGGGGTTACGCCTTGTCCGATTTCAAACAATGGATCGACGAATCCAAGGCCGCGTGCGAAGCATCGGGGGTATTTGACCAGAGGCGTGGGATTGCAAGCGTGGCCTGCCGTGTCTTAGGTGACTTCGATCCTATTCCCGCGACGCGCCTGCTTGGCGAACTTGAATACATCGCCGAACAATTGGACAATGACGTGGTGCGAGTAAAAGGACACGATCCGCACATTTCCGAAGATTTGCGAGCATTGGAATGCCGGATCAACAACCCATTCGTCGCAGCATACTGGCGAGCGAGCATCGACGGTAAGGTCTACCATGCGTGCGACAACCGAATTGACTTGCCACCGGATGAACTACCGGGCAAGTACATCGATCGACAAATACCGCTGCTTTGGGCTCGCGATTGTATGTTGCACACTCGCAAGGTGGCACGCTTATTTGCTGGCGACAGGGCGCAATGCGAGATTGTCACTCGCTGGGCTGGGCTGCATAAGCGGACATTGATTGACCGTCAGACGCATTCCAATAATCTCGGCATCTCAAATCAGCATGTCGCAGAGTCGGAAGTCATAATCGTTTCGACGGAAGAAATCGCGGACGACATTTCAAGAGTTATTTGCGAACTGACTGCGAGCCTCTATGCGGCTTTCGGATGTCGGCTAAGCTACGACAACATCGCCTATTGGATTGGCGAGCGACCGACTGCTTCACCTATTCAATTGCCACGGCAAGCCCCGTCGAGCCAGGTAGACTTGCCCGGCTGAGCATGTTGATAGAGCCTACAGTAGCCCACGAGCCAACAAGTTAAGCGTGCCTTCGCACCGTGCGTCGTGCGGAATCCACGCTCAGCCAAGCTGTCTATGCTTATCGACCAAATGCCGGACCATCCGATGCGTCCAGCATCTTCCTAATATCGACCGATAGCCTGCCTTATTCGTCACATGTGCGCACTCAGCATACGTCATCCCCTCCGCGCGCATCTCAAGGACCGCCGGCAGTACAACAGTCTGTGCCAGATGCTCGCGCTCTCGTCGTTGCAGGGCTCGGCGCAGTCTCAGTATCGCGCGTGTGTCGTGCCAGACATTAGCGGGCTGCCCGAACCTATCCGTGCGAAACTTGCTGTATCGGTTGTAGTCGCTCGGCCGCAGGAATCTTGCGAGTTCTCGCGCTCGCTGCATATACACGTCATCCATCATGCTTTGTTCCTCGCGGCCTGCGCCCATCGGGCTTCGGCGGCCTCCGCGACATCCACAAGGCCATTGTCGGCCGGGTCGATGATGGCCAGCGCGGCCGAGAAGGGATTCCCGGCCGCGCTGAACTCGGTTATCGAATCAATGACTTCGCGAAGGCGTCCAGCATGACCGGACGCATCACCGATGAAATCAAGTACGTTTCTCTTCATTCGTGGTGCTCGCTGCGGTCAGCATGATACTTCCAGTGACAGCCGGCGGCGGGCCGCCGATGATTGCGATGGTCTGCGATTCCTCGCGGCCAGCGGCCTTGAGACTTTTCCATAGTTGATCGGCGCGTTTGTTTGCCGCGCGACGTGCGCGGTCGTATCTGTCACTGGGCATCGGTCGCGCCTCCGTGCTCGGCCTCTTTAGCGACGATGCTCTCGTGCTGGCGCATCTCGGCGAAGTGCGCTTCCAGCCGGGCGGCAGCCGCATCGACCTCGCGCTGACGCTCTTCGCGTTCGACACGCTTTGCCTCATTGGCCTTGGCGCGGACGGCACTGGCTTCGCGCCAGTAAAGGTCTACTTGCGCGGGATCGTCGATCCGATCCAGGATCGCAAGCGCGACTCGACCTTCAGTGTGGAACGCTTCTGGCAGCGAGCGTAAGAATTCGGCCGCATGTTGCCGCGCCTCCACGAAGCGAGGATCGGACTCACGCTCGCGCTGCTCGGCTTCGGCCGCCAATTGAGCATCGATTTGTTTGTCGATTTCCTTGGCCTTGGCTTCAAGCTCTTTTCGTCGCCGAGGACTCAGGCCGGAGCAACCCTCGTAAGCTTCCAGAGTTTTTTGTGCCCAGTTGAGCGGACCTTTCGGCTGCGCGGCTAGACGCTGCTCAACTTCATAATCAACAACCTGCTGCGCTTTCGCTTCAGCGGCTTCTAGGGCTTCGCGCTCGGCGCGCGGTCGAAGCGATCCATTCTTGTCAAAGTATCGATCATGGATTCGTTGGTCGGGCTGCGGCGGCGGATTCTGTTCGCGCCATTTTTGCTGGGCGCGCTCGACGCGATCCCGCCAGTTGTCGCCGAGCGCCAAGTATTCGCCGTGATTTCTAAAAAGTCTACTCATTGGTATCCTCGTCTTTCGCCGCTTCAAGCGCGGCCAGAAAAGAAGCTTTGTTTTTTTGATCGAATGCGAACATGGCCGTTGACCCGACGACGTAGTGCATGTTCCACTGATCGACAACGATTGTTGCACCCCTGCGAGTGCTGAAGTATCGGAAGTGTTTTTGAGTTGGCGGCAAGGTGCTCGCGAGTTTGGATCGGTCGATCATTGATCGCGCTCGCGCAGCACTCCATCAGCACCGAGCGTGCAGTGGACAACTTTTTGCTCACCCGGCGGCGCGTGCTCAGTCTCCCACAGTTCGCTGAGAGAACGGCAGAGCGTGAGCATCTCCCGATCCGAAACCGTGACGCCAGGAATGAATCGTTCAGCAAACTCGAAAGGATTCCCGCCGCACTTTTCGCTGCACTCTTTGCTGGATTCTTCGCCGCGCGATTCAAGATCGGCGAGCAGGTTTCGGAGTCTCGCCTTGGGGCGAGCGTGAAAAGGTAACTTGTCAGTACGGAGGATCGCTTCTGCAAAACTCATAGTAACTATCCATTACGCACAAAAAATGCGAGCGCGCGACAACATGTCGCGCGGCCGGTAGAAAAGATTGGCAGCCGGCCGGTTCATCGGGCGACCGGCTGCCCTTGGCGGCGGTGTGAGGCGCCGCTGTACGCAGGCCACCACGCGGATTACTACGCGATCGCGTGGTGGCGGCGGAGCGCCTCATTAGGCGCTCACTCGGATATCAAGCGCGGCGGCCCTTGCTGTCCGCCGCGCGGGATGCTAGGCGGCCGTGTCTAGGCCGTCCCAAGCAAGACGTTGCTTGCGAGTAAGAAAACTAAGGCTGATGCCGAACTCGGCTAGCGCCGCCTGAATGCGCTTTAGCTTCGTGCGGACCTTCGGGCCAGGATCATGGCCAGCGGCAATAAAGACCGACTGCAATTCTTCGGCCGACCCCTCGATTACGCCATCGGCATCGAGATCAAAATACGATGAAGTCATTACCTTGACCACTGCGTCTAGGAACTTGGTATCGTCGGCCGTGAGCTTGAGCGGTTCGACGGCATCAAGCTCCATCGCCTGTCTTTTGATCGCTGTTTCCAAAATCGGAAGGCACAATCTACCGACTGGCGGAGGAATCTCTATCTGGTTAATCGTGGCCAGAAAGCTCGGTGCCTCTGCCCGCAACTCGCGTTCTAGTCGTGGCCATTCGATTTCGCTTTCGAGCTTGCCGACTTCCAGCATTACAACTCGCGTGTTACCGGCGCTAAGCGGAACTGCGTCAATGTGGTTACTGCTGCAAATCCAATGGCTAGTGTTCACCAGTTCGTAATGATCGGTTCGCATAGCGCGAATCGGAATCGTCGGACTCTCAATATATCGCTTGACTTTGCCGGCAGCTTCGCGGGGAATTCGATCCTCCTCGACGTGCGCTAAAACGCAGCCAGCCAATGGCCGATTGAATGCGCCAGTCAAACAGTCGATTGCCGCTACACAGCCGCGATGGAAGAGAATAGACAAGGCGCGATGGAGTGATGACTTGCCGGTTCCCTCTTTCTCGCTGTACAGAAAGAGCAAAGGCAAGTGCAAGTGTGGAGCGCGGAGCATCAGCGTTACCCACAGTCGCAGATAGTCTGCGCCGCAGTCGATGCCATGCTCGGCGCACCAATCGTCAGCGTCAACGGCATCGTCTAGGCCAAAGCCTAGATGATCGAAGATCAAATTCCAGTGCAGATGCTTACCGGGTTCACCCGGCGTGTAGGCCAATCGCGCGGCGTGACGATTCCATTTGCGGCCGGGGAGGAACTCGCCTTGGAAGGGCTCATTGACCAGCGTCCACGGCGAAGTCAGCGCACACCCGAGAATGGCGTCAACCTCGCTGCCGGTCAGTCCCTCTTTCTTCAGTCGCTTGGCCGCGTGGGAATCCGCATGGGTGAAAGTCCAGGCAAGGTCAGATTTTTGCAGCATCCACCCTGCGGCGTCACCCTCTGTTGTAACCACAGCGCGAACTACGTCGATGTTCGATTCGGCGTTATCGCCGAAATCAACGCCAACGCAAAGTTTGAGCTTTCGGCCGACTGGCCCCCATCCTACCGGCGATTCTTTGCCTAGTCGCTCAGCCTCGAATACCAATTCGTCGCCCTGCCGCTTGATCGTGATGGCGCGCTCGCCGGTCAACACTGGCAGCGTCACGCCAAAGTATTTTGCAGCCTTGGTTGCGGCGTCGATGCTGGCGGAGAATGAATCATTCCCTAGCCACACGCCGCCGACTGCATCGCAGACGAGCTTGATATTCGTCGGGACGTTATAGTAGCAGCTTGCGTGTCCGCCGTCCGTCTTGCCCCAGGTTGGCGCTTCGGACTGGCACTGAAAGCGGACGACGTAGAACACACCCCCACGGCGAAGGCTCACGTAGCAATTCGGTTGTGCTACATCGGTGCCAGGGCTGAGCGTTTGGAAGATGCCCAGAAGATCAAGCGCCTTGTGTGCTGCTGCTAGGCCGGCGGTATGGCACCAAAACAAGTCGAGATCGGCCACATACTCGACTGGATAGCCGTTCTTCTGCATCCAGCCAAAGATACGGTCATGCGTGGCGTCACGTTTGACGGACGGATAGCCGCCGACTAATGCGGCGAACTCATCCTCTTTGTCGGCCGCTACACCGCGAACTCGGGCGCGTGATCGCTTCCGCTGCGCGACCTCGATATGGGCACGCCAGCCATCAACGTCTGATTCGCCGAGCTTGCGGCGGAATGGCTGAATGATCTTGTACGATTGTTTCTCGGCGGAGGCGCGCCGCGCCCAAATCCATTGATTTCCCCCGCACACGTCAACGTCGGCGGCGAAGTCTAGGCCAGCATCACCGCAGAGTTTGCCAAGTACGAAGCGGGCTAGTGCGGCGTGTTCCGTGTGGTTGACGGTGGGGATGTTGTCGAGATAGACAACCACCGTGCGGCCTTCGCCGCCGGTGGATCGGCGGACCTCGACGGATTCGAGCTTGGCCAACGACTTGACGATTTCGTCACGCCGGGCGGGAGTGATCGTCTTACTGCCCTTGGCGTGGCCAAGCGAGGTATCAAGATCAAAAAAGACTGCAAAGCTGCCATGCTGGCCAAAGCCAGTTGTGCCGATGGCATCGCAGTATATGGAGGGATCGTAGGGTAGGTAGAGAGGGGACCAGTCGGGTTGGTCCTTGGCGTCACGAGGATAGCGGTACGGCCCGAACGATGTACCATCATCCGCAACTCGCCATTGCTTTTCGCCGGGCTCGCCGAGATCGCTTCTCGTGTTGAATTGCAACTCGCAGGGGGAGTTTGCGATCGCGAGGGCGATTAGATCATCATTGGTGCCGATGCAGAACGCATCCAAGAAGTGCTTCATGGTGTCTCACTCAGTTCTATACCTCACCAGCGGACAATATAAGAGGCGGTCGGCCGTGGCTGGTGAGCCCCACGGCCGACCTAGCGGTGTCTTACGCCGCTTGTGCCATTTGATTTTCTGCTTGTTTCTCGTCGGCGCGAATCCGGTCAATCTGGTGAATTGACAAGCCCGTCATTTCGGCGATTTCGTTGCGCGAGTATCCGCAGCCCGTCAGTATGCTGACCGCACGCATACGTCCTGCTGGTGTGCTTGTGCCACAGAGTTGGGTGAGCCATTCATTCTTGATTGCGGCGTCGGCTGGGTTTAGTTCGCGGTAGTCAGCGGCAAGTCTGCCGATGTTGTGTTTCTCTGTCGATTTGGTGGTGTGAAAGAAGCCAGCTTTTCGGTCTCGCCACTCCGCTGAGCGCGAAGCAAGATGAGTGAATTTCTCGTCGCGATTAGCTTCGTAGACGCCATCGCGGATCGCGCGATAGAGATAGGCCGTATAGCTGTGCTTGGGCTTGCTGCCCGCTGCCAAGCGTTGCAACGCCTCGCCTACTCGCGTCCAGGCGGTGCCGATCCTTGTCCGCTGGGCCGGCGTTGTGTGGGCATAAAAATCTTCGATAGGCTGGCCTGGCTGTAGTCCAAGCTCTGCTGGCGGGTCTACGTGGTTGCGTCGGTTGGGGTCAGCCCACGCAATAAAGAGGTGCCCGAACGCTCGATAGATGTCGTCGCGTGCGGCAATGAACTCGGGTGGCAGATTAGACGGATCGGAGATATGTGGTAGGACGCGGCACAACTCTTCCAGGCGTTCGACGGGCTTCAAGGTTCACCAAGTTGCAGGGCGACGATAGTGCCACCGCAGACACTCGGCGGCATAGTATTACGTTTCATCGCAGGGCGATTTCTTCGCGCACTTTTGCAGATTTGCAGTTCGCGTTGTGTTGTACGCGCCTTAATCGTCGCCGGTTCGGTATCGCCGCGTCCTTTTTCCATTTTTCCATCCTTTCGCTTCTACTATTATCGAATCCGTAAAAACGCACTTTGCGAGCGCAAAAATAAAAAGCAACAAGCAACCGAACCGCAAAATGGAAAGCGGACGCGGCGAAAACAAGCTTCTGGACGCGGCAAGAACCACGTCGGACTGCGAGACCAGCAGTCGGACGCGGCAGCCCCCAAAACGCTGAACTGCAAGATGGAAAGCAGACGCGGCACTACAACCAGCAAAACTCTTTCGCGCGGTTAGACCGACCTCCCGCGCCGGCCCAGGCGCAGGACTTAACGGTCCTATCGATCGTAGCGGCTATGCCTGCCGCGTCGTTGATAGGACCGGCAAAACCGCGTCAATCGGCATAGCCGCGTCGCTGGTAGCCAAGCGACCAGCGAAGCCCTGCCCATCAGCCGGCTGCCCGTCGTTGGGCTGACGACGCGGAGCCAGGTGAAAGTCAGCCGCAGTGCGAGAGTGTGCGAGCCGAATTGTATATCTCTTGAGTAGATAATAGGCAGAACCCCCCCCCCCCTCCGAATGCAGATTCTTTCAGCTAATTGGGATTTCCTGCGGGAATTCGCATGGACTTGGCGCGAATTCAAGCAAGAGTTGAGTATCACGCCTGAATTCGCAACCGGGAGTCAGACATGCCGACCATGAAAATCGACCGAGTGAAGATTCTGACCAAGGCTGAAATCGGAGCCGTCCTTGCTGACCTACGCCGAAAGCGTCGATCGACCAGTACCCGTCTGAATCATGTCGTCTTTCGTTTGAGTTGCTGCCTCGGTTGTCGCGTGTCTGAGATTCGCGGCTTGTCGATGGCCAATGTGAAGCTGGAAGGCAACCGGCCTCACGTCTATATCCCCGGTAGCATCGCCAAGAGGGGCAAGGCACGTCGCATTCCGTGTTGGTGGGACCAAGGCACACTCGCCACGTTGCGAGCCTGGAAGGCCGAGCGTGCCGCACAAGGGGCAACCTCATCCGATCCATTCATCGCGAGCCCGAGTAAGCACAGACGTGGCCAGCGCCTCAGTGTTCGCACACTGCAAGCTAGGTGGCGGACTGCGATCAAGTGCCTTGGTCCCGAGCGTGTCAGCGTCTTGTCGATTCACTCGGGCCGTCACAGCTTCGTCTCGCACAGCTTAAATGGTGGTCGCTCGCTCGCCGAAGCACGCGATGCCGCCGGCCATGCCAGTGCCAGCGTGACGAGTCTCTATCTGCACAGCGTCCCAGACGATGACAACACGGTGGGCAACCTCTTTGACTTCGGTTGATCGGCACGACCACCCCGGAGGGGTCAATTCACACCTGACGACCACGCCTCACAGACCGTACCTACCGCAGCCCTTCTCTGTCTGGCCAGCCACCGCGCCCGGAACCTCTGCCGCGTCGCGCCACGGCTTGAATGAGACCGAGTAACACGAATGCCGGCTCAGGATGACATCGGCATACCACGCATCGCGTGTACGGCCGTGGTGGGATGCGTGGCGGGCATCTGGTGGCTTCGTGCTGAGCTAGGGATTCTCTGGCGGCGGCGGTGTGGTTGTTCCGCACATTACAAAGAGTGCCGGAACTGTCCTTACACCGGAGTACGCGCCGACGTGTTGTCCGATCAAGCCAGTTGATTGACCTGTCGCTTGTGGACGTGCGTGCGCAGTGAGTGGTACGTTGCCGCGTAGTCCGTCGTAGTTCGGATTAGAAAGCAGCGGGTCGAGCGTCGCATTGATTCGCTCGTATGCCTTGTTCAGCCAAGCAGTCGTTTCGTCAACTGTATTGACGGCTGCATAGATGAGCGTCGTAAAGTCACCTCTGTTGAATTGAAAGTCGCTGATCGACAGATTCCAAGTGACGCCGGCCCGTAGCGCCCGGTCAGCGAGCTTTTCTCGCTTCAACACGTAAGGCATGTCATTCTCGACGAAGATTTGAAATTCACCTTGATGTGTCTCGTAGTGCCGGTAGCCGCCCAGTGCATCGCAGTCGTCCTTCCAGTTCTTGCTCCAATCGGGAAAAGGGTCCGTCGGCGACCCGACTAGGGCAGAGAGTTGAGCTATCGTACCTCGCAAATCGTGGAATCGCTGTATGGCATCGCCAGCTTCGCCAATTGTGTTGCTCCAATTCTCAAACATTTCGCCATAGTCCTGCGCGCCAACTCGCTCTAGCAGCGAATGCGCCTTTAAGAGCTTGGCAAAGACTGAGTAGCTGCGTTGGGTGATATACACAATTGCATCATCGACGTTCGGATTGAACGCTAGCGCGTCGTGCGGCCGTTGCGTCGCAGGGGCAATGTGGTACTTCCAAAATCGCTCGTATTCAGGGAATCGCCGATCTAGGTCAAACACCAGAGCGCCACGTTGTTCAGCAGCATCGCCGTTCGCGCGCAGCGTCAAGCCGTCGTAGAACGGTTTTCGATTAGTCCAAGGCCCAATTGGCACGTTCTCGCTCATCTTGCTACCCCCTACCGAAGTCCAGTCGCGACAAATTGAGCCTAGGGGATCGCGGACGAAACGGTCAAGGCCCACCCGGTAAGCTACACTTTGGCATGGCCAAAACCTTCAAATCCTGGCTGAAAAAGCAACTCGCCAAGCTCGATGAAATCGAGCAATGGGACGAAATTCCACTCAACGTCTTTGATGATCTCCGTAACGTCATCCACGAAGCCGAGCGGAAAGCGGCAGCCGCAGGCGTGCCGAACGCCGTGGCCGCTTGCCGTAAGCTGCGGCCGGGTGGAATCTCCATCGGCATTGCTCGCGAAGTGCTAGCCGAGTGCCTCCAGGCCATCAGCGTATCGCCAGACCCGGAAACGCCAGACGGGCCGCTCACTGTGCAGCAAGCGGCCCGTCTGTTGAATATCAGCACGCGCAAGGTCTACTCACTGTGCGAATCTGGTGAGCTATCGCACACCACGAATCCGATTCGGATTCAACGGCGCGACTTGGACGCCTACCAGAAAGCGAACGTCAAGGCTTCCCGCTTGCGGCTTGTCCGTTAGCTGGCTTTGCCAAAGGATTGCCTGTCGCGGCCTTCTCAAGCAAGTATTCTTCGGCTTCCTCAAGATGGCCATACCGCGTGGCAATCATCCGCGTATCGACGTGGCCGAGTAACTTCGCCACCGTCAGCGAATCGACGCCGCTGGTTAGCTTCTGGTGCGTGAAACTGTGACGTAGCACCGTCGCACACAGCCCCGGCCATTTGGTTTGGAGTCGCCGGAAACGATCCTTGATCGAATGTCGATTCCAGGGCTCGCCCTCGCGATTGCGGAATAGCGGGCCGGTCGGATACTGCTTGGCCAGCCGTTGCACAATCCCCAATGAAATGGGGTCCAGGTAGACGACCCGCTGTCTAGTTTTCCCTTTGGACTTCAAGCGCGGGAAGATGACACGCGAGCCATTCAAATAGCCTGCCTGCATGGTCCTTAGCTCATTCGGCCGGGCACCCGATGACAGAGCGACGGTCAAGTAATCGCGAAAGCAATCATCAGACGCCGCCGCGATAAGCTCCGCCCATTTCTCGGATGGAACGTAGTTCTCCCGGACGTTGCGGCGCGGTTTCTTCATGCGGGCAATGGGATTTCGAGTGACCAACCCCATCGACTCGCCCCAATTGAGGGCCGCAACAATCGACGTAATCACGTCGGCTTGGTAGGTCGTGCTGCGGTCGCTGTAGTGCTTGTCGATGCACTGTTGGACGTGGTACGGCCGCAAGGCATGCGGTCGCAGAGTTGCCGCAGTGCTGGCCGAGAAGGTCGTCAGGATGTGCTTGTACTTCTTATGTGTGTTGGCAGCCCGATTTGCCTTCACGTAGTCCAGGTATGCCGTGACGATCTCGCGAACCGTCAAGCGCGTCGTGCGCACGACGCCGGTTCGCTCGGTCATCAGCCGATGGAATTCGTCGTGGGCTTCGGCCTTGTCCTTGCCGAGTGAGTGCTGCTCGCCGTCAATGCAGACGTACCATGTACCAGTCTGCTTTCGGAGCCAGGGGCGGGGCTGTCGCATGTCCCATCCTTTCATTCAAGGATAGGCCAGCAGCAGGCCGGCAAGCGAACCGTGCATTTTTACCGTGCATCCATGCACGGTATCCAAAGTGGGTAGTTGAGTGCCCGTCCTAAGTAATTGCACAGTGACGAGTTACGTAGTGGAGCGGAAGGGAGTCGAACCCTCGACCTCTGCATTGCGAACGCAGCGCTCTCCCAACTGAGCTACCGCCCCAGCCGGGCCCGGTGCGAGCATCGGGCGGCTGTGTCAGACCCGCGATTCTACGGCTGCCCTTGCCTGTTGTCAAAAGCGTCCACCCCCGGTCGGCGTCGATTTCGGGGGACGCTTCCTGACTGGCGCCGGTTACTGTGCGTAGCTCGTCATCGCCGTCAAAACGATCCCGACGACGATGCAGAGGGCGAAGCCCACGCCGATCCCCGCGATGAACGCGGCCGTCGTCCAGGCCCAGAATCGCCAGTTGGAATAGAGACCCTGCGTAGGCATAGCCTGATTCTAGCGGATTAACTTTGTAATACAAAGTTAATTTAACAGCAGCGTTTACTCGCTTGTTCCGCTAGAGATTCGGACCCGCCAGGCGGCAGGCGTTCTCGAGCATGCGGCGGGGAATGCTGCGTTGGGCGACGGCCACCGGGTCGACGCGAGTGGCCTGTTCGAGATCGCGGCGAAAGGCGTGCTCCAGATCGGCCACGGGCCCGGGCGAGTGGAGCACGCAGCCCAGTTCAAAATTCAAGCGCAGGCTGCGTTCGTCGATGTTGGCCGATCCGACCATGGCCCAGCGACCGTCGACCATCATCAGCTTCGAGTGCATCATTCCCTGGTGGTAGAGATAGACCTCGACGCCCAACTGAGTCATCTCGGCCCAGTAGTAGCTGCTGGCGTAGTAGGCGATGTAATGGTCGGGCTTGGCGATGCCCAGGATCTTCACGTCCACGCCGCGGTAGCGTGCCACGCGCAGCGCATCGAGCAGGCCGACGTCGGGCACGAAATAGGGCGTGGCGATCCACAATCGCTCGCGCGCGGCGAGCATGGCCAGCAGGTACGTTTCGCGAATGCAGTTCGTATCTTGATCGGGCCCAGCCGCCGCTACCTGCACGAGCGACGTGCCGGCGTCGGGCATGTTGGGAAAGTATCGCTCGCCGTTAAAGGGGCGTCCGCCGGCAAAGTCCCAGTCTTCTTGAAAGACATATTGCAGCGAACCGGCCGCCGGACCGGCGACGCGCATGAACGTGTCGCGCCAGTAGCCGAAATAGGCATTGCGCCCCAGGTACTCGTCGCCGATGTTCATGCCCCCGGTGAAGGCGGTATGTCCATCGATGACGACCAGCTTGCGATGATTCCGCAGATTGACGTGCAGACGCGAGCGTTGCAGCCGCAACGGTAAAAAGATCTTTGTCTTGCCGCCGGCCTCGACGAGCGGGGCAAGCGTGGCTCGCTTGAGCCGGAGGCAGCCCATGGCATCGTAGAGCAAGCGCACCTCGACGCCGGCGCGGGCCTTGCGCGTGAGGTGCTCGATGAGCGCCTGGCCCGCTTCGTCCGAGTGAATGATGAAGAACTCGAGATGAATGTGATGCTGGGCCGCATCGATCGCCGCGAGCAACGCCTGCATGGCGTCGTTCGTATCGTGGTAGAGCTCGACGGCATTGCCCGACTCGACCGGAAACGCGCCGGTGATGGCAGCCAGCGTGCCGAGATCCGCGTAGGTGTTGGGGGCCAGTTCGGCCGCCACCACGCTGCCGCGGCCCGAGGTCGAACGATGCTGTTTGGCGAACCGCTCGCGGTGCCGGCGTTTGCGCTGCTGGCGCCGGTAGACGTAGTTGTAGCCGAAGATCCAATAGAGCAGCGAACCGAAGAACGGCATCATCACGATGGCCAGAATCCAGGCGATCGCGGCGGTCGGCTCGCGCTTCGTGAGCAGGATCCACGGCAGCAGCACGCAGATCAGCACCAGGTGCAGAACGGCGACGACTGAAAAGTTCTGCCAGAAATCAAGCACGTGGCGTGATTCTTTCTCGTGCGATCTGTCGCGTGCGGACGCTGCGCGTTAGCCGTTGTCGGCAAAGCCAGGATACAACGCCATGCCACCATCGACAAAGATGCTGGCGCCGGTGATGTACTCGGCCTGATCCGAAGCGAGCCAGACGGCGGTGCGACCGATATCGGCCGGATCGCCCACGCGCCCGTAGGGAATCAGCGTCAGCAACTTGTCGAGCGCTGCGGGAGTGGCCCAGGCATCGTGATTGATCGGCGTGCGAATGGCGCCGGGACAGATGCTGTTCACGCGAATGCGATCGGGGGCGACCTCCTGGGCGATCGTCTTCATCATCATGTCGATGCCCCCCTTGCTGGCCGCGTAGTTGACGTGTCCGGCCCAGGGAATGACCTGATGCACGCTGCTCATGCAGATGATCTTGCCGGCCGAGCGAGAAACGGACGGCACCACGCCGCGTCGGCGGAACTCGCGCACCGCCTCGCGCGCGCAGAGAAACTGCCCCGTCAGGTTCACGCCGATCACGGTGTTCCACTGCTGCAGCGTCATCTCGGTCAAGCTGGCATCGCGCTGCAGTCCCGCGTTGTTGACCAGGATGTCGACCGTGCCGAACTGATCGCGTATGTGCGCGAACATGGCGCGGACCTGATCTTCCTGGGAAACGTCGGCCTTGACGGCCAGGCCACGCACGCCGAAGTCGGCGATCTGCCGGACGACCTGCTCGGCGACGTCATCACCGGCGACGTAGTTCACGATTACATCAGCGCCGGCTTCGGCCAGGGCCAGGGCCACGGATAGTCCGATGCCCGAGTTCGCTCCCGTCACAAGCGCCTTCTGGCCGGCGAGCAACCGGGGCGCCGTCGCCTGGGGTAGCGGTACCGAAAGCGTGGGATCAACGAGGGTCGCGTCGGCCGTGATCATGTCGAGATCTCCGAAAGGGCAATGTGTTCTTCGGGCATGTTGGTATTCGAAGCGCCGTTCGGCGCTGGGGCGCGTCGCGGCTGCAAGAGTTTGCCCACGAGTCCGGTCCAACCTGTCTGGTGCGAGGCCCCCAATCCCCGGCCGCTATCGCCGTGGAAATGCTCGAAGAAGAGCAGGTAGTCGCGAAAGTGGGGATCGGTCTGCATTTTTTCGTAGGGACCGAACGAAGGGCGCCGACCGTTTGCATCGCGCAGAAAAAGCCGCTCGAGACGGCGCGTCAGCTCCTCGGCCACCTCGTTGATGGTGATGTATTTGCCCGAACCGGTGGGGCATTCGACTTTGAAGTCGTCGCCGTAGTAGTGGTGGAACTTCTGCAGCGACTCGACGATCAGGAAGTTGACCGGGAACCAGATCGGGCCGCGCCAGTTCGAATTTCCGCCGAACAGCCCACACTCCGATTCTCCCGGCTCGTACCCCACTTCGAAATGTCGGGCATAGCCGTCGACGACGTAGGGATCCTGCAGGTGCTTGCGCGAGAGGGATCGCACGCCATAGTCCGACAAGAAGGCCGACTCGTCGAGCATGCGTCGCAGCAGGCACTTCATGCGATGGCCGCGCAACAGCGAAAGGAGGCGACGGCGCCCGCGACCGGGAACTTCCCAGTGCGAGACGAGGTTCGCCAGATCGGGACGGTGCGTCAGATACCACTCGAGATGCTTGCGAAACTGGGGCAGCTTTTCGAGCATGTCGGGCTCGAGCGTCTCGACGGCAAAGAGCGGAATCAGCCCCACCATCGAATGAATTTTGAGGGGCATGGATTTGCCGTTGGGCATCGTGAGCACGTCGAAGTAGAACTCGTCCTGCTCGTCCCACAGCCCGATGCCCTTGTTGCCCATGTTCGTCATGGCTTCGGCGATGCTGAGGAAATGCTCGAAGAACTTGGTGGCGATGTCCTGGTAGACCGGGTTGTGCAGCGCGAGCTCGAGCGCGATGCGCATCAGGTTCAGGCAGTACATGCCCATCCAGCTCGTGCCGTCGGCCTGATCGAGCTGCATGCCGGGAGGGAGCGGCGCGCTGCGATCGAACGCGCCGACGTTATCCATGCCGAGGAAGCCCCCCTGGAAGACATTGCGCGAGTTGGCGTCTTTGCGATTGACCCACCAGGTGAAGTTCAACAGCAGCTTGTGCAAGATGCGTTCGAGGAAGGCGATGTCGCCCGGTCCGCCCCGCTGCCGGCGATCGATCTGGAACACGCGCCAGGCCGCCCAGGCATGCACCGGGGGATTCGTATCGCTGAAAGCCCACTCGTAGGCGGGCAATTGCCCGTTCGGGTGCATGTACCAGGTGCGCGTGAGCTGCAAGAGTTGCGACTTGGCAAACTCGGCGTCGACCAGCGCCAGCGCGATCGTGTGGAACGCCAGATCCCAGGCGGCGTACCAGGGGTACTCCCACTTGTCGGGCATCGAGAGGACTTCGGCGTTGTGCATGTGCTGCCATTCCGAGTTGCGCGCGTGGAGGCGTTCGGGGGGGGGCGCTGGCTGGCCGGCATCGCCGTGGAGCCACTGCGCCACGTCGAAATAGAAGAACTGCTTGCTCCACAACATGCCGGCCAGTGCCTGTCGCTGCACGCGGCAGTTCTCCGGATCGTGCAAGTCGCGTTCGAGCTCGTTGTAGAACTGATCGGCCTCGCCGCGGCGATCGTGCATGATCGATTCGAAGTCGGCCAGCGGCGATTCCCCCAGATTCTCGGCCAGCCGCAAGCGCAGCTTCGTCTCGCCGTGCGGAGGCAGGTTCAAGCGATAATAGGCGGCCGATTTCGTGCCGCACTGCATCGGGTTCACCGCCGAGTGATTGCCCTGCACCACGTATTCGTGGAACGCGTCTTTAAAATACCCGTGGGCGTCGTGCATGCCGAACAGCCGACGGACGTTCGTCTCGTTGTCGCAAAACAGCAGGCGATCCGCCGCGGGCGCGAACAACTGGTACGTGCCGAGCAACTCGTGCCGCGCGGTGATCGTCTGCTCGCGATCGACCTCGAGCACGGGCCGCTGCGGATTACTCCCCCAGCTCCAGACGTTGCGATACCACAGTTGCGGCAGCACGTGCAGCTCGGCGGCGTCTGGTCCGCGATTGGCGATCGTGATTTCGATCAGCATGTCGCGAGGCGAGGCCTTCGCGTACTCGACGAAGACGTCGAAGTAGCGATCGTCGTCGAAGACCCCCGTATCGAGCAGCTCGAACTCCATCTGCTGCTTGGTGCGGCGGCGGTTCTCCTCGACCAGCCACGCGTAGGGGAACTCGCGCTGCGGATACTTGTAGAGCATCTTCTGATACGAGTGCGATGGCGTGGCGTCGAGATAGTAGTAGATCTCCTTGACGTCTTCGCCGTGGTTCCCTTCGCTGTTGGTCAGCCCGAACAACCGTTCTTTCAGAATCGGATCGCGGCCATTCCACAGCGCTAGCGCCAGGCACAAGCGTTGCTTGTCGTCGGAGAATCCGGCGATGCCATCCTCGCCCCAGCGGTAGGCGCGGCTGCGGGCCATGTCGTGAGGGAAATAGTCCCAGGCGGTGCCGTGAGGACTGTAGTCCTCGCGCACGGTGCCCCACTGTCGTTCGCTGAGATAGGGGCCCCATTGGCGCCAGTTCTGGCGTCGCAACCGATGCTCTTCGAGACGTAGTTTTTCAGCGTTCAAGGTGAGTCGCACCCCCAAGGCGGATGGCTGGCAGGCGGGAGCAAGGCGGGCGTCGCACGTCGGGCGACGATTTCACCGGCGCGCATGCTAACACCTGGCGCCGAAAGACTCCCGCTCAAACTTAGATTGCCCACGTGCGCGGGGATCAAGGCAATACGATCCGCGGATCGAACCAGCGGCCATGGAATCGGTTGTGACGTCCCTGTCGGTGGTAACGACAAACGGCCGGGGCATCGTTACGATGACGGCAGTCCGACCAGGCGGAACTGTCCGGGCCGATCTAACCTTGCGAAAACCGACGAGGACGGCCCCCCACCAAGCGCTTGCGAACGAAGGAACGAGAACGACCCATGACCCATGCCTGGCACGACGTGACCCCCGGCGAGCATCTGCCCCTCGAGTTCGCCACCGTGATCGAGATCCCCCGTGGTTCGAGCGTGAAGTACGAGCTCGACAAGCGGACCGGTCTCTTGCGGCTCGACCGTGTGTTGTACTCGTCGGTGCATTACCCGGCCAATTACGGCTTTATCCCGCAAACGCTGGCCGAAGACGACGATCCGCTCGACGTGCTGGTGTTGTGCCAGGAACCGGTCGATCCGCTGACCCTCGTCGACGCTCGGGCCATCGGCCTGATGACGATGATCGATAGCGGCAAGCGCGACCACAAGATCCTGGCCGTGGCCCTGCAAGACCCCGAGTATCAGGAGTTCCAGGAAGCCTCGGAACTGCCAGGACACCGGCTGGCGATGCTGCGGCGGTTCTTCCAGGACTACAAGCTGCTCGAAGGCAAGACGGTCGAAGTCGACGATTTCCAGCCGGCGGCTGCGGCCCTGCCGGTAATCGAAGACGCCCTGGCTCGGTACAGCCAGCATCGCCGTCGCGGCTTCCATAAATAGAGCGCTGCGCGACTCGGAAGGGCTGAATCCGCTTGCCTGCCCCTATTCGGGTGCCGCCGAGCGAAAACTGCGCAAACTAGGAAAACTTTTCCGGCTACTTAAAAATTCCCGCTTCAAGCGGTTTTCGCGACTGTGCCGATAAGGCTAAGGAGCGGAACCAAACAGGCGACTTGGAGCAGGAAGTAACATGAAGCCGACGCCCTCTTTACGGATTTTCAACGGCAGCGACGACGCGATGCCCGAGTCGAGCCATCGGCCGACCACCGTGGTGGACGCGTCCAGCGCATGGTGCCGGCAGTTGGAAGAAGGCAAGATCGTCTACTTTGCCCAGGCTCCGTTCGAGTTGCCCACCGGCGACCGCGAGTTCCTGCTGGGCGTGAAGCAGACCGCCGCCAAAATTCACAAGAACATCGCCTACCGGCCGCACGAAGACCGGTTGACCGGACTGACGGACGTCGAGCCGGCCGACGCCGAACGTGCCCGGGCCGTCATGGCGTCGTTTTCGCGTCGGGTGACCGGTTTCCTGGCCGAATTCCTGACGCCGTACTCAAAGACGTGGCGGCTCGACTTCGCCAGTTTCCGGCCGGTCGAGGAGCGCGGCCGCGACCTGCGCAAACGAGCCCGGAACGATCTGCTGCACGTCGATTCGTTCGCCACGCGCCCCACGGGAGGCGACCGCATCCTGCGTGTGTTCTTGAACATCAATCCGACGGAAGCGCGTCGCTGGGTAACCACCGACACGTTCGACGTATTGCTGCGTCGCTTCGGGGCCGCGCCGCAGTTGCGCGGCATTTACGCCGCTGGCGGCGTGGCACAACTCCGCCGCGCCGTGGGACGACTGGCCAAATCGGCCGGCCTGCCCGTCGTCGTACGTCCTCCGTACGACGAGTTCATGCTCAGCTTTCACAACTTCTTGAAAGAGCACGACGAGTTCCAGGCCAACTGCCCGAAGCAGGTCTTCGACTTTCCGCCCGGCTCGGTGTGGATCGCCTACACGGATATGGTCTCGCACGCGGTGCTGTCGGGCCGCTTTGCCCTGGAGCAAACGTTTCTCATCTCGCGTGAGTCGCTCGTGGCGAAGGAGTTGGCGCCGATCAGCCTGCTCGAGCGCTATTACAAGCAGCAGCCGACCGAGACGCGGCGCGCGGCCTAGCTGGCCATGCCACGTCGGCCTTGCGCAACAGAGCCAAGGTCCTGCCGTGCGCTAGCGCGCGGTGTATTCCTTGAGCATGCGCACGAACTCCTTCAAGAAGGGAGTGTTATCGTGCCACGTGCGGGCGGAAACGAGATTGCCGTCGACGACGACCGGTTGATCGACGTACCTGGCCCCACCCTGCGCGGCATCGAGGGCACACTTGGCCACGGTGGTCACCGTGCGGCCACGAAGACAGTCGGCCGCGGTGAGGATCTCGACGCCGTGGCACACGGACGCCACCGGTTTGCCGGCTGCGAAGAAATGGCGAGTGGCGCGGAGCAGATCCTGATCGTAGCGGAGATACTCTGGCGCGCGTCCGCCACTGATGAACAGGCCGCAATAATCCTCGGGCCGCACGTCGCGAAAGGCGATCGTGGCAGCCAGGTGATAGCCGGCCGTCTCGCGGGTAATGTCCCAGCCGGGCGGCTTCTCGTGCAGCACCATCGGATAGACGCGAGCCTCGGGGCCGGCCACCACCACCTCGAAGCCATCCTCCGGCAGGCGAAAGTACGGATACATCGTATCGAGCACTTCCGTGGCATCACCGATGGGCATCAACACCTTGGGCATACCGTGGCTCTCCTTCCAAAATTCCTGCCAGACGCCGCGACGGGTGTCGTCATGTTATTCGATGCCGAGTAGCTGCGAAATCGCACGGCGCATCTCTTTCTCCGACTCGGGCACCACGAGCGAGGCCGTCGGCTCGTACCCTCCCTCGGCATAGGAACGCTCGAGGCACAGGTATCCCGGCCCACCGTCGCCGTAACCCGCGACGCAGACGAAATCATCCGGACGAAGCTTTTGCGCGTCGAGTTGATACTCGACAAAGGGCTCGCCCGGCAGATGCACGAGCCAGACGTTGCCGATCTCGAGCGAGCTGACCTCGATGGGCTGCTCGGCCCGCTGCCGATAGGCCAGGCTCAGCGCGGCGCCCAAGCGGGCCCGAGCGTCGGCTTCGCCATTCTCGACCGTGGCGCGATTCTGCTCGGGATAGTTGCCGCCGTCGTTGCGCGGCTTCATCCTCAGTTCGGCGGTACGCCATTGCCACCGCGGCGCCAAGGGTTGTGGCCGGCTGGCTGCAATCGAGGCCTGCATGGCCTGGTACATGCGGTCGGCCAACTGCACGCGAGCCAAGGGCGTGCCATCGTTGTACTTGCCCGCCGCGACATTGCCACCGCAGCCCGTGAAGTACACCTGGAAGGCACGATCCTCGCGTTCGAGGCGTTCGCGGGCCATGCCCGGAAAATCGGTACAGGCGCGGCCATCTCCGTAATACGTCTGCGGGTGTGAGGCATAATAGTGCAACCGCACCAGTGGTTTCTCGCCACGCGAGAAGGTCACGGTGCGCAACAGGGGGTCGATCAGCCCTTCGGGCCACTCTTGCAGGCTCTTGTCGGTGGTGGAACTGAAACGCACGCGCATCGCCTCGCCAGGCTTCGCCAGGCGGCGCGAGGAGGCGATGCGTTCGACCTTGGCCGTGCCGGTGCTAATCGCATCGAATGGCTCGAGCCTGACGGTCGCCTCTCGGACGCGGGCCGCGAGCCGGTCGAGCATGCTGTCGAACCAGGGGACATCGCACAGCGCAGGAGGGTTCGGGTGCGCATCGAGCAGATGTTGCGCCGCGCTGTCGACGATGGGCGCGTTGTGCTGGTGCAGGCACTGCACGGCGACGTAGCGCGGTTCGGTGCCTGCCGCCGCGGCGAGCTTCGTGCGCATCTGGTCGTGCGAGAGGTTTCGCACCTCGCACCAATCGAGCGCGCAGAGCACGTAGCGATGCTGGCCATCGTCGAGCACGATACCCTTGGCCCAGAGTGGATCGTCGACCCCCACGAGCGGCTTGACCGAGCCCGCGCAGAGAGGGCTGCCCAGCGGAGGCGTAATATCTTCGCGGAAGGTCCCGAGGCGTGGCAGGCTATCGGGGGACGTTGACTTGACCACTGCGGGCTCGGCCGCCGCGGCGCGATCCAGGCTCATCGGGGCCAGGCAAGCCAGGATCAATAGCGCGCCGTGCATCACATACCGGACGATTCGGTGGGGCATCGCGAGTCTCACTAGGCGTTATCGGGTCCAGAGTCGTGGCGGTGTCGTGGGCGCTGCATCGCCGCGGTCGACGCGTCGTGCCTTCAAGCGTACATACGGCGGCACGTACTGCGAACGATGAGCGAAACTTCCCGGCGTGCTGTCCTGGCCGTGAAAGGGTTCGATGAGATCTTCCAGAACGAAGCCGGCGCGGCAGAGGCCACCCACGAGATCTTCCCAACGGTGCAGGTACTCGAGCGTCCCACGTTCGCGGTGGAGCGTGTTTCCGGCGGGGGGCAAGGGCCCGCTGCGGTAATAGGGTTCGGCGAGGCGGACCCCCTCGAGCGACGAGTGGGTCTCGGCCTGCAGCGAGGCCGGCTGCTTGTGCTGGCTCACGTAGAGACCGCCTCTCGTCACGACGCACGCCACTTGCCGATATACGGCCAGCACGTCGGGCACATAGCACGTGCTCACCGGCTGCCAGACGAGGTCGAACGACGCCTCGGCGAGCATCGACAGATCGTCCATCGAGGTCTCGACCGTGCGTAGCGCGAGGCCGCGTCGAGTGGCCACCTCGCGATCGAGTGCGAGCATGGCGGCGCTGATATCGACGACGGTCACGTCCGCTCCGGCAGCGGCAAACAGAGCGCTTTGTCGACCACCCCCCGCCCCGAGACAGAGCACGCGGCGTCCGGCGACCCCCTCGCTCAGCCAGCCGCATGAATCGAGCGAAGCCAGGGGATTCGCCAAGTCGGCATCGCTGACCGGCAACGTGTGACGTCCACCGCGGCGCACCAGCTCGTCCCAAGCGCGGGCATTATGTTCGGCAGCAGAAGACACGGCGGTGCGATCCTGGAGGCGGAGAGTCCTTGCTCACGAAGGGTGAACCAGAATGATTCTCGCAGATATGGCACCGGCTGTCAGCCACGCCAAACTTTGTAGGTACTCGCGTACCTGACCGCTTTCGACGTGGCCAACTCGATTGATTGTCAGGTACGGCGTACCTGACCTACGAGAGATTGTGCAGCACAAAGCCCAGAATCAGCCGTGCCATTGCTGTCGGCGTCGCAGGCCGACGGCTATTCCTAGCACGCCACCGAGAGACGCAATGGCCCAAGTGCTAGGCTCGGGAACACTGGCATCGACGACGTGAATGCCCTCGAAGACCACATCGGCGTCGATTAGCCCGAAGCCGAAGGTCTCTTGCCACTGCGCGATCGAGAATTGGTCGACGGAGAACAGAACGCTTGGCGGAAGGATGTTTTGAATCGTGGTGACGTCGCCGTCGAAGCCCCCCGGCAAGAGCGAGACGCCGAGCAAGTTGATTTCGAGGGGGGAGCCCGCCTCGCCGACGGTGAGGGTCAGCGTGCGCGTGGCGGCCTGGTATCCGACAAAGGCGCGTAGCAGGCTGTCGAAGGGCAGCATGGGTTCGCCTTCGATCGTATCGATCGACGTCTCTGGACCGAAGGGAAAGACGATGCGCGAGAAGAAGCTGCCGCCGTTGTCGCTCTGCACGACGCTAGGCCCGAGCGACGGGCCGCCGAATTGGGGGGAGACATTCGCGTAGTAATCGAACGTGACGACGTCGAAGGCATCGTGTGTCGTGCCACCGGCACGGTCGTTGCCGGTGGTGAGCGCATTGGTGAGTCCAAAGGCGATCTGCGCGCCGACATTCTGGTTCGCCACGTAGCCGGCACTCAGAAGACGAAAGTCGACGGTAAAGCTGAAATCGTCCGCCTGAGTGAGTGTCTTGCCCAGGGGAAACGAAAGTTTGGCGGTCGGGGCGAAGGAGTCGTAATGCGCCGTCGCGCTGCCGGGTGCAAAGCTGAAACGGCTCGCACTACCGCTCAGGGTGGCACGTCCGCCCAAGACGGGATCATCGGCGAAGTTTTCGAGCAGCAGCGTAGCCGCGCTCGCAGAGTTGGCACTCGAGGCGAAGAGCAATACCACCACGAGCGCCGCCGCAGCGACGGCTCCCTTGGTCGTGCCCTTCCTCTGCTGCTGGTTGTGACGCTTCCGCCGCAGCCAGCCCCCCACGCCCAAACCGATGCCCCCCGTCACGGCCAGAGCGACCGAGGAGGGTTCGGGCACGGCTGCTCCCACCGCCACGTCAGCCAGCGAGAGGGCGTCGAGCTCGAACTTGAGGGAGGTGAATGGATCGCCATCGTCCGCCACGCTGAACCGCACGAAGCCCACTTGCGATAGGCCCGAGCCCGAGATGTCGATCCACGTGCCTCCCCCCGATCCGTCGAGCAGATCGAGGATGTCGAAGTCCGAGAGGCTCGAGTAGGGCAGTCCGGCGAAGCTCGAGAGCGTGCCCGTGAACGGCTTGCCGAAGTCGGAGAAGACCGATCCCGGCGTGCCGTCGAAGGGGCCCGCGTCGAGATAGCCGTTCGTCGGCACGTTGAACGTGTGGAGGCCGAGCGGTACCCAGGCGATGCCGTCCTCGCTCACTTCGACGTGCGCTACGCCTCCGCCGAAGATGAAGGGGGGGGTGCCGGCCTGGCCGTTCGGATAGTTGTCGTCGGCAATGCCGACATTGGAGAAGACGCCAATCTCCGGGCCGCCTGCCTGCGGCAAGGCAAAGTTCTGCAAACGCAGCGTGAGATGCCCCCCTTCGCCGATCGACACCAGTTCGTTGGTAAGGAACGGCGGGCTGAACGGGCTGACCACCGAGGGGAAGGGCCCGCCTTCGCCCGAGAAGCGTTCTGGCGACCCGAGCGCGGAGGTGGGATCGTTGTAACTGGGATTCGATGTCGTGCCAGGAGAGTAGGACAACACCTGCGAAGCAAAACTGGCGGCCCAGGCGTGCTGGACGCCGCAGCTCGCCGCCACGGCGAAGATCAGCACCGGGGCCCACGACAGAGCACGAAGACTTTGACAGCGAAACATCTTGAAGACCTTTCTTCCCGATTCGCGCGGGATGCGTACGAGCTACTGGAATAAACGATGGCACCGCCGGAGCAGCACCATCAACGAGTGGGGGGAACGAAGCGCGAGGGCGTCGGGCAGACGCGATCGACTTCGTTCGCAAGGAGCCTCGCGCGAGGCAGGTCTTCCGGCTGAGGGCACAATTCTCGCGTCGCCTTCCCACCACACCGATCGAGGGCTGGCAGTGGCACCCAACGGAGAACGATCGAAATCGGGCGACGATTCCGAAGGCCCATCACGGCGGCGCGTCCGCGGCGGCTTTTCACCGCCTTCCCTAGCGCCTGCGCGAGGAACACGACACGTGCAGCGTGCTACGCGTCGTGTGAGAGATACATTAGCGGCAACCTGAATGCGGCGAGGAGAGAATTAGGGAATTACTTGCGTGAGCACGTCGCGACCGTTGCGCGTGCAAATGGCTTCGAGGGTCTTAAGATCCATCTCATCGCGGAGAAAATGCACGCTACCGTCGCAGAACAGCGTCTGCACGCCGCCGGGGTGATCGCTCCACATCTCGTTCAAATCGCGATTGTCGGGGTCGTTGATGCGGCCGTACTGGTCGAAGATGTTCTCGCCGTTGGCCCATTCGCCGTCGTGCGCCCAACCGCGCCCCGTGTTTTCGGCCACGACGACCGTCTGGCTCGTGCCGTCGCAGATATCGACGATTTTGATGGCCTTGTCGTAGAGCATGACGCCATTGCCCAGGGTGGTGATACCCGGCATGGCCGCGCCGTAGATGCCGCCATAGTCGGTCACGCCCATGAACTCGCCCGGGTCCTGGCGGCCATTGTTGTTCCGATCGCCGGTCGTATAGCCCACGCGGTCGTATTCGAGCCGGGCCGTGCTGGGACAAAGGTACGTGGGGATGATGCGTGTCGTGGCTTCACGATTGGCGGCGCTCGTGTAGGGACGATTCACGTCGATGAGTCGCCACACGTTCTCCTGCTCGATATAGGGGAGGATGAATACCGACCAGGCGAGTTGCTTGCGCCCGCGTTCCGTGCAGCCGGTGGGAAAGTAGCCGAAGCTATCGTGGTAGCTGTGCAGGGCGATGCCGAGCTGGCGCAGGTTCGAACGGCACTTTGCTTGTCGACCTGCCTCGCGCGCCGCTTGTACCGCCGGCAGCAAGAGCCCGATCATGATGCCGATCATCGCCACCGACACGAGGAGTTCGACGAGCGTGAACGCCACTCTTTGTCGACGGAGCCTGCATAGCATGACCGCCGGCATGCCGGCACGGCCGGAGGCCGCCGGGACAGGCCGGAACGATCGGGAAAGCAGGGTGTCTTGAGGTCGTGGCATCGAGCGGGTTCGTTCCGCGAGCAGGCGACCATTCACCCTGTGCTGCGTCCTGCACGACTCGTGCGGCTGTCAGAATATTGGTGACAGCGCGCAATACAAACCAGCAGACGCGCACACGGCACAATGGCCCAAGGCTCGCTGGATTAGCGGACTCCTACCGAACGCGAACCGGGATGCCAACCTATGATGAGGCGGGCAAACCGTCACACTCCGGGGCGTCTGTCCCTCGCAGACGACACAATCGGTTTCGCGTTGGTAGGTCTTCTGACTGCGAGCCAGAGCGGATCAGGCCTTCTCGCCGCAAAACGCGACAATGGCGTGAAGAAGGATCCGCTCCCGTTGCTCGATTACAGCGGCGGGGCCGTCCCGGAATTGCACCGGAGTTCCCTGTTCGTCGGCCTTCCCCAAACGGAAGCAACCGACCACCAACGCACGGCACCTGGGAGACTAGCAGACCACTGGTGGGGTGTCAATTCGCGAATCGCCGGGCGAATGGGGCGAACTTATCCGCCGTGATAGGGCTGCCCCCGCTCGTAGAGTTGCCGGCGGGCGTGGATGGCGCGGGCCAGGTTGACGTCGCCCCGTTGGTTGGCCAATCGAATGGCCAGCCCCGCCTGGGTGATTGCGCCGGCGTAGTCCCCCGTCTCGGCCAGCGCGGCGGCGAGTGCATCCAACAGGCGCGGATCGGACTGCTGTGTGGCGGCACAGAGGGCCTGGGCCACCTCGAGCGCCTCGGCCCCCTCGCGCACCTCCGCGTCGGGATGCGTGGCCAAAAGCCATGCCAGGCGTTGGCCGATATCGACACGGCGCGGATCGAGCTCGTAGGCGGCGCGATAGCTTTCGACCGCCTCCAGCGGACGCTGTTGTGCTTCGAGCACAATCGCCAGCGCGAAACGTGGATTCGGAAACTGCGGCACGAGCGCGATTCCCGCGCGGTAATGCTCCTCGGCCACCTGAAAGTCGCCGGCGCTGCGGGCGTGCTCTCCCAGCCGCACGTGGGCCTCGAGCGCGTTGCGGCGATGCTCTTCCTCGCCCTGGTACAGCTCTAGCAAACGCGTGTAATCTCGTTGCGCCTCCTCCGGTGCGCCGTTCATCTGAAAGGTCACCGCGCGCACAGTGTACTTCATGATCGACTCCTCCGTCGGCCAGAGGCTCAGCAGCGCGAAACCGGCGATCGCGGCGAGTGCGACGCCGACCCCCTGCCACGACATCGCCACGTGCGTCGGCGCTGCGGTTTCGCGCGCACGAGCGAGCAGAAGGATCGCCAGACCGATCCAGGCGACGAGCGGCAGCAGCGACCAGGCGCTCGCGAGACCAAGCCATGTGCCGAAGCTGGGGGTTGTCACGCCGGCCTGCGCAAGCGGCCACCAGAATTCCGTGACGGGATTCTCAATCGCCTCGGGCAGATGGGGCGTGACGCTCGTGGCCCAGAGGAACCGGGCAACCGACACAAACACCAAACCAGCAAACAGGGGGCGCCACCACCAGCCGCGTGTTGGCAACAAGGGGACGTAACAGGCAAAGGCGAGAAAGGGCAGCCCGGGAATCAAGTACCGCGGTCCGCACGACCAGCCTCCCCAGGGCGAATCGATCGACGCGTTGAACACGATCATCACCGCGCCGATCGTGCCCGCCAGTAGCACCGGCCGCAGCCGCGGGGCGCAGCGAGCCGCCAGGTAGACACCGGCCACCGCGAAGAGCAGGAAGGGGGAATACACAAAGATGCCGCGCGAGAGCGAGAACGTCAGATCCCACAGCGCCGTGATCTTGGGATGCGTGACACTGTAGAGACCGGCGGCCATTTCGGCCCGATACGCCTCGGTCGCTTCGAACTTGTAGGGGAAGGTGAGGGGATCGCCCGTGATGGCCCCGTTGTACGCCAGCGTGATGAGCACGCCCGGCACGATGGCGGCGCCAAACAAGATCGTCCGCGAGAAGGGTCGGACCGCGAACAAGACATACAGCCCCAGCGGCGCCACCAGCACGACGATGGGGTGCTCGATCAGGATGGCCAGCCCTGCGAGCAAACCTGCCAGCCAAGCCTGTGATGTTGTCGGTGACGCGACCGGTTCGTCGATTCTCCCCCGTGGCATCGCTATCAGATAGAACGCGGCAAACACGCACAGCGCTGCCGGCGAATGTCCGTAGTAGAGCGTCGAGTAGGGGAACGCCGGGGTGCCCAGCGCATAGGCCAGCGCCAGCACGCCCGCCCAGAAGGTCGGGCACCCCGCGACGCGAACGGCGTGAAACAAAAGCCAGGCCAAGCCTGCGGCGGGCAAGGAAACCACGAAATAGCGCACGATCTCGCGCTCCGCGGCGTCCGACAACGTCATCCCCGTGATCCGCCCCGCGTAGTACAGCACCGCATAGAACGGCACCCCCAGCAACGACGAGCCGGGGGCCTTATCGGTGTAGTAGTGACCGTCGATGAGGGCCTTGTCGCCGATGGGGGCGTGATAGGCATCGATCGAAAGGGAATGCTGCTCGACGATTGCTCGGACGAGCGCCCAACGGGTCTCGGCATTCGTAAAGGGGAGCGCGTGCAGAAAGTACGCATACGCACCGGCGGCGCAGAGGAAGACCACCCAGCCGGGCGCGAGCCAACGACGCGCCGAGACGACATGCGCAGCGGTCGACACCGTCTGCGGTGGTCGCTTCGACTTGGCACCAGGCTTCGGGGGCATGCGAGCACCGCGACGCGCTCGCGCGGTCCGGGGTTCAACGGGCGAATCGGAGACGGCTACCGCACGTGGCAGCTACCCAGCCCACGTTTTTGCAGGTACTGCTGATGGTATTCCTCGGCGCGATAGAACGCCCCGGCGGGGGTGATCTCCGTCACGATCCGGCGGGGAAAACGGCCGCTGGCATCGAGCTTTTCCTTCGAGCGTTGGGCCGCCTCGCGCTGCGCCTCGTGGTGATAAAAAATTGCCGAGCGGTACTGTGAGCCGAAGTCGGGACCCTGGCGATTGCGCGTCGTGGGATCGTGATTCTGCCAGAAGACGTCGAGCAATTGCTCGTAGGAGATATGCGCGGGATCGAACTCGATCTCCACCACCTCGGCATGCCCCGTCGTGTCGGAGCAAACCTCCTGGTAAGTCGGGTTCTGCGTGCGTCCGCCAGAGTATCCCACGGCGGTGGCCGTGACGCCGGGCAACTGGCGAAACGTCTCTTCGACGCCCCAGAAGCAGCCCGCACCAAACATTGCTTTTTCCATGAAATCCCCTCGCGCTAGTGGAACACGCCACGTCGGCCTCGATCGATTATAGCGTGACGAGGCAAGAGGCCAGCGGGGGCAACCATCCCGTGCCGTCGCGAGAGGAACGCGCCGGGCCTGGAACACTGCTGGGGAACATGGCCCCGATTTCAGCGTGCGAGAGGTATTTCGTCCACCGGCTGCAAACCGGCGTGCGAGGTCGTCTGCTGCCGGTCGAGCGTGGCCAACAGGTTCACTGCCTGGACAAGCAGCTCTCGATGCTGGACATCGTCTTCGAAATCCGCCTCGCTCGCGTATGGTTCGTCCCAGACGAGCGTATCGCGTTCCGCGGCGGCAATCACCGCGGCGGCTTCGAGGAAGCGGCTCTCGACGGCCAGCTCTTCCTCGCGCGTGGTGAAGTTGACGGTACGATCGACGAGGTAGATCGGCCGGCCGCGCACTTGATCGTAGATTCGCAAGACATACTCGCCCAGCATGGCGATCCCCAGCGCGTTGAGCGCGGCGAAGAAGCTGGCGCCGAGTATCGGCAAGACCCACGGGGCGGCACCGTCGGCGAGGCCCCACTGCCCTGCTCCGACGATGCCCGAGACGAGGAAGATCACCGTCGCCACGAGGCCAATGATCTGGAACAGCGCCAATGGCGCGGCCGAGAAGGAGAAGATCGCCGTTTTGGCCAGTCGCACCAGCCCCCAGAACGAAACTCGGGGCTGATCGTCGTACCGGGCGCCCCGTTCGACCTCGATACCCTTCTGCCGAAAGCCGACCCACGCCCGCAGACCGGCATAGTAGCGGTCGCGCTCGCTCAGGCCGACGATTTCGCGCGCGACGCGGCGATCGATCAGTCCGAAGTTGCCGGCATCGAGCGGCATGCGAGTCGTCGAGATGGCGGCCAGCAGGCGATAGAAGGCCGTGAAGAGCACGCGTTTCGGCAAGCTCTCTTTGCGATCGGTGCGAATGGCGTAGACGACGTCGTAACCGGCAAGCCAGGCATCGACGAAGCGCACGATCGCCTCGGGGGCATCCTGCAGGTCGGCATCCATCAAGATAATGGCATCGCCCTGCGCGTGCGCCAATCCCGCTTGGACGGCCGCCTGATGTCCGAAGTTGCGTGAGAGATGCAGAACGCGCACGTGGGGGTTCTCGGCCGCCAGGCAATCGAGAATCCGCGGACTGTCGTCGCGCGAGCCATCGTTGACGAAGAGGATCTCGTAGCGCATGCCACACGGGGTGACGGCGCGAATCAATGAGTCGAGCAGGCCGCCAAGCACGTTTTGCTCGTTGTAGACGGGCAGCACCAGGCTGACGAGCGTCTCGTCGCGCGGCTTGCGCGGCAGTTCAGCGTGCGATTTCATCTCGCGAGATCCTTCGATCGGTTTCCCCAGAGCGCCGCACCCACATCATGCGGCCCGCATACAACCCACCCGCCAACATCAGTCCCAACAACGACAACGCGACACCACCACGCAGACTGGGAGGACGAAAACGCAAGGCCACTTCGTGCCGGCCGGCGGGCACGACGACCCCCATGAAATCGCCATTCGTGCGCAGCACCGGCGCCGGTCGCTCGTCGATCGTCGCCTGCCAACCACGATGAAAGCTCTCGGCAATGACGAGCAACTGCCGCCCCGGCGCCTCGACACTGAGGTCGAGCTGGCCCGGTCGTTCGGCGACGAGTGCGGCACGGCCGGGCGTTCCGGATTCGAGCTCGAGCGGTTCTTCAACGACCGCCGTTCGATCGAGCGCCACGCCGTTCACCGCCGAACGCGGGTGGCGGTCGACGATGGCCTGCGACACGCAACGCACGCGCGGCAAGGGGTTGGCAAGCTCGAACCACTGCGCGTCGTGCCGCGTCAGTCCGGTGATTTGCTCGGCCGCGTCGCTACGCGCGACCCAGCGCACGTTGGCCAGACGCAGTGCTGGCAACTGGCGATAATCGAGCTCACGCGCCGGCTCGAGCCCCAAATAGCCATCGATGCGCTGCCAGCCGGCGAGCAGCGCCTGATCGCCCAGGCGCAGGGTGACCTCGTGGTAGCGTGCGAGGTCGCCGGCAAAGCGATCACCCGCTTTACCCGGCGGCGTGGCCTGCGCCGCGACATAGTCGGACAGAGTCGCCGCGTGCGGCCAGACAGAATAACTGAGTCCGTACACACCCACATCCAACGCGGCGAGCCACACCAGCAAATGCGCCCCAAGACGGCCCCGGCGCAAGAGCAGCGAAATCGCCACGCCGGCGAAGAAAAAAAGCGTAGGACCGGCCAGCATCAAGGGGAGGGACGCCAGGTAAACGTGATCCCAAGCGAGCCAGGCATACAAGATGGCCAACAGCGACAACGCCGTGCCACTCCAGATAGCCACCTGTTCGCGGCGGGGAATCTCTTCGCGCCGGTCGGCAAGTCGCCACAATTCGGCAAACGCCACGGCGGCCGCCACGGCCAGCGCGAAGTGAACGAGCACAATGGCCCGGCAGGGGAAACGGAAGCTGCCCACGAGGGGCAGCATCGTCTGCAATTCATAAACGAGGCCGTATTGCCCCATGGCCAAAATCAATGCCACGCACGCCAGGCCGAGGGCGGCCCGTCCGAACAAGCGAGCCACGGGGCGGCAGCGCGAGGAAACGGCCAGCCACAGCGCCAGTAGGAATGTTACCGCGCCCGCGTAAAGCCCCAGCTCGTGCGTGTTTTGCCCGACGACACGCGTCCGCGTGAGGTACGGCGCCACGAGTTGCACCACATTCACCGGCGCGAGCGATCCCCAGTGGGCATATTCGGGCGAGGCTTCGCGGCGCGCGGCGTGCTCCAGGGCATCGAAGCTCGGCAGAAGTTGCACGCCTCCGGCAAGCACGCCCAGGCCGAGAGCGATTGCCCACCAGCGCCACGCGCCGCGGCGCACCTCGCCCAGATAGGCCAGGTAGCCGGCAAAGGCCACGAGCGCGAGCGTGTTGAACCAGACGTATTGCGGATAACCGAGCAGCAATTGCGAGGCGAACAAGAGGACTGTTGCCGATTCGGCCGCGACGACGCGCCAGCCTTTTTGCGCCGTGAGAAGCCAATCGGTCGTCCACAGCAGCCACGGCAGATGCGCCACCACCGCCACGCCATTCATGTGCGCGAGGTGCAGCAGATTGAATCCCGAGAACGTAAACAGCAGCGCACCGAAGAGCGCGGCGGCACGCTGCCGCAGACGGCGGGCCAGGAACAAGTAGCTTCCGACGAGCATCCACACATAGCTCGAGATCAGTTCGAGATCGAACGCCGCGGCAAAGGGGAGCCACCGGTAAAGCAGCAGATGAAAGGGATGGTAAGAACCGGTCTGCCCTTCACCGGTGAGGTACACCCCACCGTAGAGATGTGGCAGCCAATCGAACGCATCTCCCTGGGCCAGACAGGTGGCATAGAACGCGCGCAGGGGGAGGTGCATCGCCCCGAGATCGTCGTGCGTGTAGACCTCGCCACGCACAAACGGCAAGGCCAGCGCCACCAGCAGCAGGGCGCAGGCCACCAGCACCACGTCGAACAGGCGTCGTTCGGCGTTCGTTTCGCGTGTGGTTTGTTGTTCGGACGTTTGCATCGTGCCGCGGTTTGGGAAAGGCGCGCGGAATCTCCGCCACCTACAACCATAGGTCGCCCGGCGATGGCGCCAGGGGCGACGCCGCTGCGAAAATCGAGCCTTTCGCGAAACCCGAAGTCGTAACGCCCCCGTCAGGTCACCCGGACGCCGGTCACGTCGGACCGCATTCCGCGCAAGTGGGGCCAGTCGAGGATCTGGAAGGGAGAGACGAGTTGCTGCCAACGTTCGCCGCGTTGCACGATCCGACGATCGGCAATGTCGCCCAACCGGCCACTGGCCAACTGCAGATAGGTAAGCTTCACCGGCTCGATCCCCATAATCCGTGCGAGCGTCGCGTCGAGCGCCACGCGATCGAGCCCGACGGCGACGAGCCCCATCGGCTTGGGCGTGCCCATGATGGGCCCGTCTCCTTCCATGCAGAGTATGCCATCGACGATGCCGATCGTGGGAGGCAGCGAGGCGTTGATATCGACCACGGTTTGTGGAATGCCCGCGTGATGGAGCACGTTCTTCGGCCAGCCATACTTGATGCCTGGCAAGACGCCATACATGTTCTTCAGCGAGGCGGTGATGCCGACCCAGTGATGGGTTTTAAGCTTGGGGAGCGAGACGACCAGGTGGGCCTCGAGCAGGGTGCGTGGCAGGTGCAGCTCGGTCAGCTTGCTGACTTTGCCCCGATTCGGCACGGCCCCCATCGCATCGTAGTTGAGGTCGACGAACTCGAGCCCCGCGTCGCGCAGGGCCTCGCCGACTCCCGACTCGCCGAGAATCGCCTCGGTATCGCGGACGTGCCCCGAACCTTCGCCCACGACGACCGACGCCCCCCAGCCGCGAAAGGCGTCGGCCGCGGCGACGATCATGGCCGGATGCGTCGTCATCTGCGGCACGTGGCGATTCGGCTCGACGAGATTGGGCTTCAGCAACACGCGCTTGCCACGAATGGACGCGGGATCGAAACCGACGGCGAGCAAGCCCTCGCGAATCGTCTGCGCCAGTGGGCCGTCGTAACGCTGATGGCGTGCCAAGAACACGGGGGACTTCTCGCCCCCGTTGCCGCGCAGCAGGGTGTAGCCGAGCAATCCCGCCACGGCCGTGCCCCCCGAAATCAACAGCGCGCGGCGATCCAGCGGGGGCGTGCCGATCGGCGTGCCACAGGGATACGTGGCCGGTTGCGACGCTGACGGGCTCGGCGGCGGGAGCAGATCGTGCGTCATGTGGCGGCCTCCGTGCGCTCGAGCAGACGAATCAAGGGGGACTCTTGCAGTGGCGCCGCCAGGGCCAGCGCCGCCAGTCGAATCGGCTCGCGTCCACCGCTCAACGTGCGAACGGCGCTCATGCGAAGCCACGTTCCGGCGGCCTCCGGCACTCGCCGGAAAGCGGCCAGTCCGAGTAGCCCCCAGGCCAACGAAATCGCGGCCTCGTGGGGACCGAGCGTATGCGTTAGATAGTCGAGCGAGGCGTTCACGCGCGCGTCCGCCGCCGGAAGCTGCGCCAGCGCCATCATCGTCACGCCGGTCGGCGCGACCTGGGGTCGCAATTCCTGATGGAGAACGTACGTGTTGCCGTAGTTCGCGCCGCCGGATGGCAGCAATCGATCGACGAGCAGTCGCGTTCCCTCGCGGACGCGCGGATGATCGGCAGAGCCAGCGGCGCGCAGGGCGAGCACCGTCCAGGCGGTCGGCTCCATCCAGGAATGCGTCGTCTCGACCCAAGGCCAGCCGACGAGCGTGACGTCGTGACCGATGGCGTCCGACTCTGGCACCGGTTGACCTTCGATCGTCAACAACCAGGCGGCGGCTCGACGAATCGACTGGCCGTAGCGGACATCGTCTCCCGCGGCAAGCCAAGCCAACAGGGCGAGGCTCGTCGGCCAATGCGGCCACGGCTCGTCGTGGTTCAACCCGAGCATACCCTCGCTGGTCTGCAACTCGGCGAGCCAGTCGAGGGCGGGACGCGCGGACGCGATTCGTTCCTGGGCAACGAGCGCCAGCGCCGCGAGCGCCGTCGGTTCGCTGAAGGGCTCTCCTCCCACGACATAACCGCAGACCGGCCGCCGGGCGAGGGTATCGAGAATCGTATCAAGCCACGCCACGTCCCAACACTCCGAGATAGCGAATGATTCTCACGGCGAAGCGGGTCTTGCCTTCGCGCCAAACCGCACGGCCCCTACGACCGACTATTTGTCGCGTCGGCGCAACATGCCGCTGCAAAAAAGATAGCTTAGTGAGCGGCTTTATTGATGCCTGCGCCACGGGTGACCCGAGGGGGACCAACGGGAGCCCGTCCCCCCGTTCGTCGAACGCTGCGCCAGGTTCATTTGCCGCGCAGGCATGAATAACTCCCACCGCGATTTGCCCGCCGCGCCCACCTTCCCTTTTCCCTCCGGCATTCCATGTCGCTTGCCACCGCTCCGGTCGAATCGTGCCCTCGAGCGGTAGACGAATACCGCTCGGCCACGTCGCAGCGCAACGTACAAAGCCCGCGCGCTTGGCGCCTGTTCGTGCTGCTGAACGTCGTGGCGCTGCTGGGCACTGCACTGTGGTTTCGAGTTTGGGAATTGGGACACCTGCCGGGCATCAACGGCGATGAAGCCGAGTACGCGGTGAGGGCTGTGCGGCTTCTGCAGGGTGAGCCGATCGTGTGGCATACGCCCACGGGCAACGTCGTGAACCCATTTTTCTTCTTTCCACAAGTCGCGATTCACGCCATCTGGCCTCCTTCGTTCGTGACCTTGCGCCTGATCGCCGTGGTCAGTGGACTGACGGCGCTGGTGCTGAACTACCTGCTGTGCCGTCGTCTACTCGGCGATACCGCTGCCTGGATTTCGACCTCGATCCTGGCCGTACTACCGATCGATATCGCCTATAGCCGATTCGCCTGGGACACCTGCCAGACCCTGGCCGCGAGCACGCTGGTTGTGTATCCCGCCCTGCTGATGCTGGCCGAGCCCGCACGTCGCTGGCGTTGGTTCGCCCTTGCCTGCGTGGGCTATGGCGCCGCCTACCTGGTCCATCCCACGAACGTCTTCCTGGGGGGCTTCTTGGTGGCGGTGCCGCTCGTCGAGCGCCGGCACGAGTGGCAGGCGCGCGTGCGGTCATTCGGCCCGTGGAAAACCGGCTTCGCCGCGATCGGCGTCGTATTGCTGGCGGCGTTTGCCTCCTGGTTCGGTCGTACGGTGCTGAGCATCGGCCGCATCGACGCCACGAGTCCCGCGGGTCTAGGCGAATTCGCCCGGAACTACGGACGTCTGTTTCAAGGGACCACGATCTATCGCTACATCGCCGGGTCGCACGGTGCGGAGACCATCACCAGTCCCGCGTGGCCGTACGATTTTGGCTGGCTGGACGGGCTGACGCTCGCCTTGTTCGCGGGGTCCGCCGTGCTGGTAGGGCTCGAATTGCGTCGCAAGAACGACGCCGCCGACTGGGGTTTGCTCGCGGGCTGGCTCGCGACGACGGGCGGGTTTCTGCTGGTGGCGGGGCCCGAGGCGATTCGCCCTCACTGGGAACGCTACGGCCTGTGCCTGCTCTTGCCGGGGGTGTTGCTCGTTACGCGGGCCAGCGCTTTGCTGCTGCGACCGGGCCGCTCGGGAAGACTTGCCACGGTCGCTCTCCTCGCGCTCGCCTGGCTGATGCTGGCCGATTTCCACGCCAGCTATTTCCATTTCATGCACCAGACCGGTGGAGAATCGCAGCAGACGTTCCGCACGGCGGCCGTGGAGCCGAAGCAGGCCGTGCTCGATCGGATCCTGACGCGGCACCAGAGCGGCGCGCCGGCGCAGATCGTCGCCGGCGAGTGGTGGAACTACTGGCCGCTCGCCTATCTCGCGTCGGACGATCGCGAGATCTCGGTCGTCTGGGAAGCCGATGACAACCGGCCATCCGACGAACGCTGGTACGTCGATTTCGCCGACAGCGAGGCGCACCTGCAGCACCGGCGCGAGCTCGCCGATCGCTGGGAGGACGTGGTCGAATCGTCGGTGCTCGATTACGCGGGACGGCCGATTCTGGTGCTGCTCGAGCGCGGCCGCATGGCAACGGGCGCGGCGCGGGACACTTCGTCGCCGGGGGCATCGCCCTAACAGCCTGTTGAAAAATGCCCTCGTGGGCATTTTTCAACCTCGCCAAGTGCGGAGCAAAGCTCCGCACGGCTCGCAAAATAACGACTTACGTCGCTATTTTGTCACCGCATCCCTGCGATGTCGCAGTCCGTTGAGTTTTTCAACGGACTGCTAAGTCGTTGATCGTCGTGGCGCCAGAGGCGTCAAGCCTGTCATATCCCTTACGAGTAGATAATTCTCAGATTTCTTGAACTCGTCGATTTGACAGCAGATGAAGTTGACCTAGTGTTCACTCCAGAGGCAGAACGCATCGACGAACTGTCTCAGCGGACGCAGACGCAAATCTGCTCCGCAGGTCCTTTCTTGAAGTTTCGTGTTTCACATCGTGACTGTGAGAGAGGCCTGAGCAAGGCCTGCCGCCTCATCGTCCTCGACAAAGGCAAACCGGTCGTCAGGCCGGGACGCAAAGCCAAGGGCCGTACGGCATCGTTCGTGCGGAAGCCTGGCTGCCGAAGGGAAGGGAATCGTGGCGTCGCGCGTTCGCGTGGCGGTACGAGACCCGTGACCGCGCGAGTGGTCGTTTCCGCAGGCACGCCGAATGGCGAGAGGCGCGTTTGTAACATTGGGTTCCGGAGGTACATCGGCAGGCCGACGTCAAAGACCCATTTGGCGCCGTACCACCCGGGACCCACATTTGTTTCAACATGGCGCATCGAGTAGTGAAGCTTGTCTTCCAGAGTACTGGGTCGCCACAAAGAAAGATCCGAGGAACACCATGAGTCTGCTCGCCAAGAAAGTCCAACGTTTCCTGGTTTCGGAAGATGGCCCGACCGCGGTCGAGTACGCCGTGATGCTGGCGTTGATCGTGATCGTCTGCTTGGCCGCCATTAACCAGATCGGTCAGAACGCGAACACCACGTTCCAGAACGTGGCCGGCTCGATCGGCGGCTCCGGCACCTAGTTGTCCGCCCTGTCACGAGCCGTGCGTCGCAAATTACGCCACGGATCGTTCCCTTGGGGGCCCGGCGTTCGGGCCCCCAAGGGTTTTTTATTGCGCGGCGCGAAGCTCGTCGCGATTCGCCACCGCGTGGAGATTGTTCGCCGGCGCGTCTTCGTTCCGCGACCTATGTTTGCGATAGAGCCGGCTTGCGCAGCGTGCGCGAATTCGTTGTGTCACGCGATCACGCCGGCCCACCCGACCAGCCGTAGAGAGAAACCTCGATGTATCCCATTCTGCCGATCGACATGATCAGCGGCGCTTACGAGACGATCTTCCTGCTCGTCACGTCGGTGCTGTCGCTGGTGGGCTTCCTGGTGACGACTCGTTCGTAGTCGCTCGCGCGCCAGCGCACGATGACACGAGGGAGCGACTGCCAGTCGTCGAGCGACCTCTTTCCGCGACTTGCCGGTTCACGATTCAACCTCAGCCATGTTCGCGACGCACGCCGAGCGCGTGTTGTGGGCGAAGATGGCCCATTCCTCACCGCATACGGATGGAAGCATGACCGACACACACACCCTGGCGGCGACGCTTGCCGAAACCTGGCCCGTCTGGTTCGTCACCGTGACCCTTATCGTCGCCGCGGTGATCGATGGTTACGCACTCAAGGTCCCCAACTGGATCACCTACCCCATGGTGTTCAGCGGCTGGGCCTACAGCGGCATCGCCTTTGGCTGGGAAGGCCTGGGCTGGAGCCTCGTCGGCACGATCGTCGGCCTGGCCCTGTTGCTGCCCTTGTACTCGATCGGGGGCATGGGCGCGGGGGACGTCAAGCTGCTCGCCGGGGTCGGCGCGTGGGTCTGGGCGTCGGTCACGTTCTATGCCTTCTGCCTCTCGGCAATCATCGGCGCGATGATTGCCATCGGCATGGTGCTCTATCGCCGCGCGTGGCGCAAGCACCGCGATCAAACCATGATGATCCTGGGCGAGATCATGACGATCCGCGATCCCAATCAGCTCGCGGCCATCGCCGCCGAGCGAAAAAGTTCGATGCTCTTGCTGCCCTATGGCATCCCGATCGCGATCGGGACCATCGCCTACTTTGCCTGGACGGGGATGCTCCTATGAATTCACACGCTTTCACCCCCACAATGGCCGTCGTCAGCGCTGCTGTCAGCGAAGTGCCAGCAACAAACGGCGGCACGCCGCGACCAGCCAAACTGGAGAAACTCTGCCGGATTTGCCGAAAGTATCGACGAGGAGCCGCCGCCGTCGAGTTTGCGCTCGTCGCGCCGATCCTGTTCCTCGTGATTCTGGGAATGCTCGAGTTTGGCCGCATGCTCATGGTTCAACAGGTCATTACGAACGCCTCGCGTGAGGGAGCGCGACGAGGAGTGCTCGACGGGGCAACGACCAGTGAAATCACTACAGCGGTTAAGAGTTACCTGACCGGAGCGTCGGTGAAGGATGCGACGGTAACGGTAACTCCGAATCCGCCTAGTTCCGCCGGTTTTGGCGAACCAGTGACGGTTACCGTGTCGGTTCCTTTCAATAAAGTGACTTGGCTTCCAAAGCCAATGTTCTTATCCGGAAAGACATTGTCGGCGCAGTCGGTCATGCGCCGCGAAAGCGCCCAGTAAAGCACGAGTCGAACCACGAAGATTGCCGCCTCGGCAAGGCGTCGGGCACGAAGCCCCCACAGGCCAAGTCGCGCGACACCGCGAGGGAGTACTGCATGCGTCCTAAATCGATCATCTTGTTGGTGCTCGCGCTAGGCTGTGGCCTGGTCGCCTCGATCGGCATCAATCAGGTGTTGGCGAATCGCGGCAAGATCGAGGTTGCGCCGGTCGGCGAGACCGAGCCGATCTTCGTCGTTTCGTCCGACGTGGGGATGGGAGAAGAGCTCACGCCCGAGAACATCAAGCTCGAGGCCTGGCCCAAGGACAAGGTGCCCACCGGCGCGATGACCAAGCTCGAAGAGATTGAAGGCCGCCGCACCCGCACCCGCCTCTACGCGGGCGAGCCCGTGCTCGAAGCCAAGCTCTTCTCGCAAGGCGCCAGCGCCCAGGGGGGCTCGGTCCTCATTCCCAAGGGCATGCGCGTCGTCTCGGTCAAGGTCGACAACGTGAGCAGTTCGAGCGGCATGATCCTGCCGGGGGACCGCGTGGACGTGCTCGTCCACATGGTGGCCAACGAGGGGCGGGGTATCCCGCAGACCGCCACGCGCACCGTGCTGCAAGACGTCAAGGTCTTTGCGGTGAACGACCTGTACACACGCGATCCGCGCGACAAGGACGAGACCTCGATCTCGGCTAAGACGATCTCGCTGCTCGTCACGCCGCAGCAGGCCGAATTGATCACGCTGGCCAGCGAGATCGGCACGATTCGCCTCACGATGCGGAGCCTGGAAGACGACGGTGCGACCGAAGCCGGTGGAGCCGCGATCGACGAGTTGCTCGGCACGTCGAAGTCGAACCGCGCGGATGAGAGCCTCGTCGCCGATGACAAGCAAAAAGACGACTCTCTGCTGTCGCTGCTCGACGGCAAGCCCGAGCCGAAGGAAGAGCCCGCGGCCGCGCCGGCTCCTGGCTGGAAGATGTTGCTCCTGCGAGGCGAGAACGCCGAGCAGGTGGAGTTTGACGCGGGGGGCGGACTGCCACTGAAGGTGACCCAGGATCCGGCCAATCCGCCGGCGGCCCCGGTCTCCTCGGACCATGACGACGCCGATTCCGGGGATTCGGATTCGGCCGACGACGGCGATGACTACTCGGACGACGGCGATATGGATGGACCAGACTCGACGTCGAACGACAATCACGGCGAGAGTGAATAACGCTCGCCACGAGCCGCCGCGGTTCTCAGGATGAGGACAACTCAGCGGCTCACTTGGCGTGAAGCTTGCTTCGCGCCGCCACGGATGGTTGACACGGACGGTCTACTGCGAAACGGATGCCGCAAGGAATACACGGATGGTAGCCCTCTTTCTTAGCCGGGCCACGGCCCGCCGCGTCTTTGGCGCCATGGCTGGCTTGCTCGCCTTGTGCGCCGCCCATAGCGCCCTGGCGCAGCAGACCGTCGCGACGCAACCCCTGCAGAATCAGGCGATTCTCTTCAACGTGGGGCATGCGCCCGAGCGATTGGAGATGATCGTCAACACGAGCCGCATCCTCACGCTGGACTCGAAGATTCCTCAAGCGCAGGTGAACAACCCCGAGGTGCTCGAGGTCACGCCCCTCTCGCCCACCCAGATCCAGGTGTTTGCCAAGAAGGCGGGCGTCACCCAGGTCAACCTGTGGGACGAACAGCAGCAGATTCACACGATCGACGTGATCGTCTTTGGCGATGCCCGCGAGTTGGCCATGCTGCTCGAGACGCAGTTTCCCAACGCCGCGCTGAAAGTCGTCCCCACGGCGAACAGCGTCGTCATCTCGGGCTATGTGGACAACCCGGAAGACGTCGGCCGCATCATCCAGGTTTCGGAAGACTTTTATCCCAAGGTGATTAACAACATTCGCGTGGGGGGCGTCGACCAGATTCTACTGCACGTGAAGGTGATGGAAGTCTCGCGCACGAAGCTCCGCACGCTCGGCTTCGACTTCGTCTGGACCGACGGCTCGTCGTTCGCGGCCTCGAGCATCGGTGGTCTGCTGCAGTCGGTCTCGAGCGGTAGCAGCGCGATCACTGGCCTGGGTCAAACGGCCTCGTTCGGCATCGTCGATTCGAATAGCGCGTTTTTCGGGTTTCTCGACGCCCTGCGAGAGAACCAGTTGATGAAGTTGCTCGCCGAGCCGGACCTGGTCACGGTCAGCGGCCGCCCGGCCTTCTTCAACGTGGGTGGTGAATTCCCGATCCTCGTGCCGCAGAGCCTGGGCACGATCTCGATCGAATACAAGAAATACGGCACGCAGCTCGACTTCGTGCCGATCGTGCTGGGCAACGGCAATATCCGCCTCGAGATCCGCCCGCGCGTGAGCGAAATCGACAACACGCGCAGCGTGCGTCTGCAAGACATCAACGTGCCGGCGTTGCGTGTGCGCGAAGTCGATACCGGCGCCGAGATGCGGGCCGGGCAGACGATGGCCATCGCCGGTTTGTTGTACAGCCGCGAAGAGGCGAATGTCCGCCAGGTGCCGTTCCTGGGGGAGATCCCCTACCTCGGCGTGCTTTTCAGCCACAAACGAGACGAGATCAACGAGATCGAACTGCTCGTGCTGGTGACGCCCGAGATCGTGTCGGCGATGGACGCCGAGCAGGTGCCGTGCGGCGGTCCGGGCATGAATTCGTGCCCGCCGAGCGACTGCCAGTTCTATCTGCAAAACAAGATCGAAGTGCAGTGCTGTCCGGACAATCCCTGCGGCCACTGCCAGCAATGCTGCCCGAAGAGCAATCCGCCGTCGGCGGGGGCTGGCATTGGTTATCCCTTCATGATGGGTGAGACGGAGGGAGCCTTCATTGAAGACGGAGGCGCCCCGATGCTCGAGCGTTTGCCTGCGGCGGGCGAGATGGTACCCCTCCCCGAGACGCGCCCCCTGCCCCGGGAACCCATGGGGCAGCCGGTTCCCGCCACCGATCGAGCGGCGGCGAACCACCGGCGAGCGGGCTCGACCTCGGCCGTGCCTATTTCGCAACGCCGCGAGTTGCCTTCCCCGATCGACGCGCCGCGGATCAACACGGCCCCCTCTTCGAGGCGGGGAGCGCAGGATCCGCACAACCGCGTTCAACGGCCTCAGCCGGCCTCGGCGACACCCCATGTTGCCGCAAAGCCGCAATCGGGGGTCATCGGGCCGCTTGGTTATGACCTACAAAACTAAGGAGCCTTGTGCGCGGCCGGATTTTGACCGAGTTGCGCACGTTGGTCGGATGGCGCTTGGCGCGCAAACGACCCACTGGAAGAGGCTCGCCCCCAGGTCATCGGAAACCAAGCGCCGCGGCGCTGCGACCGTAGAATCAGCCTCTCATGAAAAATGTGCTTCGTCTGGCCATCGTGGACCCCACCGATAGCTCGCGCAATACGCTGAAACAGACGTTGTTGGGGATGGACCTGATCTGGCTCGAAGCGGAGTGCTCGCGCTACGAGTTCTTCGCCGACGTCGTGGCGCAAACCCAGCCTGATATCGGGCTGGTGGTGATCGACGCCGATCCCGACAAAGCGCTCGCGCTGGTGTCGAAGATCTCGGCCACGGCGCCCGAGTGCAATCTGCTCGTCGTGAGCTCGTCGGTCGATGGCACCTTGATCCTGCGCGCGATGCGGGCCGGGGCGAAGGAGTTCCTCACGCAGCCGGTCGGCCTGGAAGAGATGGTCGCCGCGATCGAACGTATTTCGTCGCAGCGTTTCGGCCAGGAGTCGCGCTCGCGCGGCAGCCACGTCATCGCGGTGGCCGGCGCCACGGGGGGCGTCGGCGCCACGAGCATCGGGGTGAATATCGGCTGCGCGCTGGCCAACGACGAATCGAACTTCGTCGCCCTGGTCGATCTGGATCTCTGCCTGGGCGATGCCGACGTCTTTCTCGACGCCATTCCCGACTACACGCTCGTCGACGTGGCGCAGAACGTCACCCGTCTCGACTTCTCGCTGCTCAAGCGATCGTTGACCAAGCATTCGTCGGGACTGTATCTGCTGCCTCGACCGGTGCAGATCGAAGATGCCAACCTGATCACGCCCGACGACGTCCGCCGCGTGGTGGGCCTGATGAAGGCCACCTTCACGCACTTGATTCTCGACCTGTCGAAGAGCTACACGCCCATCGATCGCGTGGCGCTCGAAATGGCCGATCACGTGCTGCTGGTCACGCAACTCGACCTGCCCTGCCTGCGCAACGTGGTGCGATTGATGATGTCGCTCGCCGAGATACCGGGTGTGCTCGACAAGGTAAAGATCGTCGTCAATCGCCTGGGGCTCGATGCCGGCCAGATCAGTCTCAAGAAGGCGCAAGACACGATCGGCCGCGAGATTTTCTGGAAGCTGCCGAACGACTATCGCACGATGGTCGAGGTGCGCAACAACGGCGTGCCCCTCATCGAGCAGGCCCCCAAGGCGAAGATCACCCAGAGCATGATGGGACTGGCCGACGCCTTGGTTGGCGTGCAACGTCCGCACGTGGCCGAGTCCGCCAGCAAGTCGTCTTTCTCGAAGCTGCTGAGCAAATGGGCCCACCGCGGCGCCAGTGGCGCGGAACAACCCGCCCAGGGCAAGTAGGCTCGTAGACCCCCGGCAGGTCGAGCGATAAGATCGGTGGCTGTGAGGCGGCCCTTCCGTGCGCGGTCTCTCCCCTGCCCACTGGTTCGATATCCCGCCCGATCCATGAGTGCTGCTGCTCGTCCCGCTTCGGCTCCGGCCGCCGTCACGTTCGATCTCGATGGCCTGCTCTTCAACACCGAAGAGCTCTACCAGGAGGTGGGAAACGAATTGCTGCGCCGCCGCGGCAAGGAGTTCACCGCCGAGCTGTTGAATCAGATGATGGGGCGTCCGGGGCGTGTCTCGCTGCAGATGATGATCGACTACCACGAGCTCGACGATACGGTCGAGGGGTTGTCGAACGAAACGGACGAGATCTTCCCGGCGATTCTCGACCGCGCCTTGTCCCCCATGCCTGGCGTGCTCGAGCTGCTGGCCGCGCTCGAGGCGGCGATGATTCCCAAGGCCATCGCCACCAGCAGTGGCCGGGCTTTCACGCGCGACATCCTCTCGCGGTTTCAGTTGGAACCGCGGTTCGCCTTTCTCTTGACGTCCGAAGACGTCGTCGAAGGCAAACCGAGTCCAGAGATTTACCACACCGCCGCACACCGCCACGGCGTGCCGCCGCAGAGCATGGTGGTGTTCGAAGACAGCCACAACGGCTGCCGCGCCGCGGTCACGTCGGGCGCCATCGCCGTGGCCGTGCCGGGGGGGCACAGCCACACGCACGACTTTACCGGCGCACGGTTCATCGCCGATAGTCTGGCCGATCCACGAATCTACGAGTTGCTGCACCTCGCACGGCGTTAGCCTATCGGCACGTGGCCAGTCTGCCTTAAGCCGCCCGACCGCCGGCGACGAGCAGCTCGCGCTCGAGGCCCAGCTCTTCGCCCCGTTTCTGGGCGACAAAACGCTCCAAGCCCTCGCGCAGCAATGGCATGGGCTTCTTCAACAGGCGACGCGCGCGGCGCGTGTTGAGCGAAGTTTCCGCTCGCACCGTGGACGAATCGTGCGGAGCGAGCGCCGTCGCGGCACCACTCGGGGCGTCGAAACCGGCCAGGGCCGCCAGCTCGGTCGCAAAACGCAACATGCTCGTGCGCTCCGCGCCCGTGATGTGATAGAGCCCTTCCAAACCACGCTGCTGGGCGTGCCACAACAGCTCGGCCAGATCCGCGGCCAGGATCGGCGTGGCATGCGGTTGCGGGTCGATCGCCGTGGCCGTCCCTTCGGCCAGTTGATTCCACAGTTGCTCGGCAAAGCCCACCGATCCGCCGTGCAGATTCCAACCGTAGGCAGTCGTCCGCACGATCAAGGTCGGCGTGGCCGCCAGCACGTCTTCCATCGCCCGGGCAGCGTCCGCCAAGGAACCGGGCGCGGCCGCCGTCTCATTCTCTTCGTGAAACAGCCGCGGACCCGTGAAGACGCTATCGGTCGCGATGACGGTCAATTTGCTCCGCAAGCGAATCGTGGCATCGGCCATTGCCCGGGCAATCGCGGCCTCGCGATCCGCATGGACGTGGGCCTTCTGGTTGAGCAGCACATCCCAACTTGCCTGGGAGCAACGACCGCAGTGGATGACGAAATGGGGCGCCAGTTCGACGACGGCCGCCTCGACCGCCGCCGGGTCGTCGAGATCGCACGTCTGGGTCGTCACCGCCGGAATCTGCACCGGGCGCTTCGAGGAATGCAGTCCGACCACCTCCGCGCGATCGGCCAAGACCGCGGCGAGATTGGCGCCGAGCATTCCGTCGACACCGGTAATGAGTAGCTTCTGCATGGTTCGGCCTCCTTGCCGCCCGACCTGGCAACCTACGGGTCGTTGCCATTGTCCTGGGGTGGGGTTCGTCCGAGCGAGTTACTCGCCGGCCGAATTTGCTGCCGCGACTTCCTTGCCGCATGCTAGCAGTGGTGGGGCGGGCGGCGGATTGTAACCGCACCCGGCCAGGCGCTCCAAGGCGAGTTCCACTCCGCCGAGTTCCCTTTTTCCCGTCCTGCCCCCCGCTGGCCAATTTCACGGGCAATTCGCCCGCCAGGCGATATAATCCCGAACCCCCGTTCCCATTCGTTCGATTACCGCATGGCCACCGAAGAACCGCTCGACATTATCGCCGGCGCACCGATTCGCCGCGTCACGGTCGGGCGCAACGAGTTGCGGGTCTTCGTCGAGACACCCGAGCTGGCGGCCGCCATGATGGCCGACATCCGTGCGGCCCGGCACCGGGTCTGGCTCGAATGTTACATCTTCACGTCCGACGACGTGGGCCGGGCCGTGGCGGCGGCGCTCGAGGACCGAGCCCGCGCCGGGCTCGACGTCCGCGTGCTCTACGATGCGGTCGGCTCGCAATTCACGCCGGCCTGGTTCTTCGCCTCGATGGCGGCCGCGGGGGTCCAGGTGCATGGTTTTCACTCGCTGTGGGAAGGGCTGCGGCGTTTCCGCTTTCTGTGGACGCTCAATCGGCGGAATCACCGCAAGCTGCTCGTCATCGACGACCGAGTCGGCTACTTTGGCGGGATGAATGTCTCGGCCACGGGCGATCCCCCCACGCCGCGCAGCAGGGCCGCCAGCAGCGGAGGCGGCAGTTGGCGCGACGTCCACCTGCGACTCGAAGGTTCCGATCAGGCGGCCATCGCCGATAGTTTTTCGCGCTCGTGGCGCCGGGCTCACGGTGAGCCTATCCGGCAACGGCGCCGCTCGTATCGTCGCGGCGCCATCTCCGCACGTCCCGAGGCGATCCTGTTCTACGACAGTGGTCCCGGCAAACGCTTCACGCGCGCCGGACGCGTCTTCGCGCGCGTGCTGCGCAATGGCCGCACCTCGATCGATATCTCGATGGCATACTTCGTGCCCGTCGGTCGGGTGCTGCGCGCCCTTCTCGCGGCACGGCGGCATGGAGCGCAGATTCGCATTGTCGTCCCCAGCCGGAGCGATGTGCCGCTCGTGGAATGGGCTACCCGGCATCTTTATCGCGGGCTGTTGCGGCGTGGCTTCCTCCTCTTCGAGCGCCAGATTCGTATGCTGCATAGCAAGGTGATCGTCGTCGATCAGGAGTGGACGGTGATCGGCTCGGCCAATCTCGACGCGCGCAGCCTGTATTTCAACCTCGAGTTCGTGGCGATCATTCGCTCGCCCGAGTTCGCCCGGCTGATGGTCGAGATCATCGATGAGGAAATCGGCCAGAGCGAACGAGTGACGAAGGAGAAGCTCGACGCCTTGCCCTGGTGGAAGCGTACCCTGGCGGCGGGGGCCTACCTGCTGCGTTGGTGGCTGTAAGCGCCGATCCCGGCGGGGTGCGAGAGAGCTGCACGCCCCCCTGCCCCCCTTGCTCGAAGGGCGTTTCGTCTACGAATGCCCGTTCGTCTCGGGAGGGGCGAGATGAAAATCGACGACCAGCGGCAGGTGGTCGGAGGCCGTGCGGGCCATGGGCGTACGAACGATGTGCGCGCTGCGCACCTCGAGCGCGCCGCGGTAGAAGACCTTGTCGAGCGATCCCATCGCCAGATAGGCCGGGAACGAACGGAACCTCGAGGGAGGGGAGGTGACCTGCTGAAAGCCGTGCGTATTGAGCGCGCCCGAGATCAACGTATTCCGCCAATCGTTCGTATCACCCGCGATCACGGTGGGCAGATCCTGCCCATCGCGAAACGAGCGATGCTCGAGCAGATGCCCAACCTGCCAGTGACGCTCGTAATCGGAGAGCCCCAGGTGATGGTTCACCACGCGGACGGGTCCCTCGGGGGTGTCGATGATGGCGATCTGTGCCCCACGCGGCTTCTTGCTGTTCAGTCGCAACGAGAGCTGATGGTGCCGCTGGATGGGCCAGCGCGACAGGAGGAGATTACCGTAGCCCCCCTCTTTCAACTCGACATTGAGCTGGTAGAGCTTGCCCACGGCATTGAAATAGCTCGCCAGGAACTCGGGCTGGTCCTCGTAGCGCGAGCGGCGGACGTTGCGGTCGACTTCCTGCAGACAGATGAAGTCGGGATTCTCGTGCTCGATGACCGCCAGGATGCGTTCGATGCGGTAGAGCCGATCGCGTCCGCCGATGCCCTTGTGGATGTTGTACGTCAGCAATCGCACGCCAGACTTCCCTCGGGGGAGCAATTCTCGTCAGCACTTCCTACGCGGCGCGCGGTGAGTCTGTTTCTATTATGGGATCTGGGCCGAAATCGGGCAATTTCGCTATCTCCTGTCGGCGACGTATGATGAGGAGCATGAACAAGGCCTTTGTCCGCGAACCCGACGAAACCGCCGCGTGCCGCTGCCCGCAGTGCGATTCGCCCGGCCTGGCGGTGGGGCCGGAGACGCTGGCCGCCCAATTGGGCGCAGAGGGGCGCACGGCGGTCGCGGAGAGCGCCTTTTACTGTCCTTATCCCCGCTGCGAGGTGGCCTACTTCGACGCCTTCGAGCGCGTGGTACCCGTCGATCGGCTGCGATTCCCCGCTTATCCCAAAGACCCGACCGCGCCGGTCTGCCCCTGCTTTGGTCTTACCACCGACGACATCGAGCAGGACGTTCGCGAGGGGGTGGTGACCCGGGTGCGTGGGGTGGTCGACAAGTCGAAAACGGCCGAGGCCTGTTGCCGGCAAAAATCGCCGACCGGCCAGAGTTGCGTGGCGGAGGTTCAGCGCTACTACATGCGTTTCCGCGAAACCTGGAACGCGCAGAATCGGTAACTACTCAACGAATCGAACGATCGTACTCCAAATCTTCTGTCCCTTCGCGCCCTTGGCGTCTTCGCGGTAAAAGAATGATTACCGCGAAGACGCCAAGGGCGCGAAGGAATTGAGAAGCCAACCATATCTTTTGCGGTTAGCCATCCATGACATTCGCCATGCCACGAGCGATACGAGTTGCCCTGCTGTTGAGTATCCTGGCGGTTGGTGTTTCGGCGCGCGCCGTGTTGGCCGCCGCGCCGAGCTCGAGCGATTGGCCGCAGTTTCGGGGGCCGCATGCGACCGGCGCGGTGGAAGCAGGCACGCTGCCGCTGAAATGGAGCGCCACGGAGAATGTGCGTTGGAAGCAGGCCATTCCCGGCCGGGGCTGGGCGTCGCCCATCGTGTGGGGCGATCGCGTCTTCCTTACCACGGTCGAGAGTGACGGCGACGGCGAGAAGCAGCGGCGCGGACTTTATCTGGGTGGTGAACGACCGGAGATCTCCCCGGCTGTGCATCGCTGGAAGGTGATGTGCCTCGACCTGGCCGATGGCACGCTGTTGTGGGAAAAGACCGCGCACGAAGGCCCTCCCCCCAGTTCCATTCACTTGAAGAACACTTATGCCTCGGAGACGCCCGTCACCGACGGCGAATTGCTCTACGTTTATTTCGGCAACGTCGGCGTCTTCGCCTACGACTTCGAGGGCAACCGGGTCTGGTCGAAGAATCTTGGCAACTATCCGTCCGCCAACGGCTGGGGCACGGGGGCTTCGCCCACCTTGACCGACGACGCCTTGATCGTGCTCAACGACAACGAGGAATCGTCCTTCATTACGGCGCTCGACAAGCAGACGGGCGCCGAGAAATGGCGCGTCGCGCGCGACAGGGGGAGCAACTGGGCCACCCCCTTCGTGTGGCGCACGCCGGAGCGGACGGAGTTGATCGCGTCGGGCGCCGGCCAGGTGCTGTCGTACGATCTCGACGGCAACGTGCTGTGGCAGCTCAACGAGATGTCGCGCAATGCGATTCCCACGCCGTTTGCGCATCACGGACTGCTCTATGTCACGTCAGGGCACGTGATGGGAAACAAGAAGCCACTGGTCGCCGTGAAGCCGGGAGCCAAGGGGGACATTACGCCCGTGGCCGGCGCGGACACGAGCGAGTTCGTCGCCTGGCGTCAAAAGGCCGCCGCACCTTACAACCCTTCGCCGTTGGCCTATGGCGACTATATCTACGTTGTGCTCGATGCGGGCATCATCGCCTGCTACGACGCGAACACGGGGGAAATCGCCTACGGCAAGCGTCGCATTCCCGACGGCAAGGCCTACACCGCTTCGCCCTGGGCCTACCGCGACGCGATCTTCTGCCTGAACGAATTCGGCGTGACGACGGTCGTCAAGGCGGGCCCCGAGTTCGAGGTGCTGCACACGAACCCGCTCGACGAAGAGGCGATGTGCCTTGCGACGCCCGCCATCGCGGGCAACAAACTACTCATCCGCACCGACTCGCAGCTTTACTGCATCGAGGAATGAAGAATAACGCAACCGACTCCTCGTCGTGTCGTAGTGCCGTTGTGGTAAGAAATCGACGATTGGTAACACGACGAAGGAGACAGCACGCGAGAGAGTAACCACGACGGCACTACGGCACGACGAAGGAGCAACAAACCCACAGCGGCGTCTGCTACTCACCCAGCAGTTTGTGCAGGTGGAAGTGAAACTTGCCGAGTTTGCCGCCGAAGTGGGCGGCGCCGATGCGCGGCACGCCCGGCCCGGCCGCGGCGCGGATCGCCTCGGCCATCGCTCGTGCGACCGCTGTCTCGTTGACGCCGTCGATGACGATCTCGTAGGCGCAGTTCACGCCGTCGAGCAACGCGGAATCGACACGGCCCCGCAAGGTGGGGCAGAAGGCCTCGTTCGTCGAGGCGCGCAGGGCCTTGTAGCGCGAGCCGACCTTGCTGCCGCTACGAACAACGCCTCCCGGGAAAGGAGCAACCGCACCCGGTACCTTGGCGATGGCAGTCACGGCGCGTCGCGCCGCCGCGGTGCCCGTCGCGCGATCGACCGCTTGTAGAATCAGATTGCCGCCTCCAACGCCATCGACCGCGCCGAGCGACTCCTCGACGAGAAACTCGCCATCCATCACCGGCACGCGCCAGTAGCGCCGGCCCGCGATCACCTTGCTCTTCTGAAATCCGTCGCCGAAATAACGCAAATGCTTGCCGAGCGGGATGCGGCGTTCGGCGTCGGGCATCCCGTCGAAGACCGACGTCGTCGCGCAGGTCATCAGGCATTGGCCGACGCGCTGGGGCACGGCCTTGGTCAGTGCCTCGGTCGAGAAGCCCCAGAAGAGCAGGGAGACACCGGGCCGCCCGTCGGGCGTTTCCTTGGCTGGCAGAAACCGCTCGACGCCAGCTTCCGCATCGCAGCCGATCACCGACGAGGCATACCCGGTCGAGGCGCGAACCGCAGCCTCAAGCCACTCGTCGTCATCGGCCGTGACAAGAACGCGCGTACACTTCATGCCGAAGGCCTCGGCAAAAGTGTCTTCAATCTCCGTGGGACCGATGTGCATGAGGCGTAGGCGAGAGAACGAGGGGGCAAGGCCGTGAGATTCTACTGTATCTGCCTTGTGTCTCCTCCATCCGGTTGCATGGGAGATAATCTGCCAGGGGCTGTAAGCATCCATTCCCGATAGCCGGGCCCCATTCCCAACCCCACCAGCAGCAGCGCGAAAACGAGACCTGATAACGTCATGAGATCGCGAACGGTCGTTCCAGGGGCGAGATAGATCCCCACGAAAAGCATTCCCAAGACGAGAAGTGGTGCGGCGAACACACGATCGTAGCCCGGCACAAGCCACTGTCGCGTCGCCAGTCGACCACGATAACTGATAGGGGGCCAAAGCCCCGTCACGACATATCGCCACAGCCGGACGACGATCACACCCACTGCCAATATGACGACGAAAGTGCGAAAGAAGCCATCTTCTACGACATTGCCATTTCGCGCGGCTGCCAGAGAAATGGCGAAATAAGCCCAGGCAACTGCCACACTAATGAGCCACGCGTCGCGCGTCTTGACACGGTGCTCGGACAAATGCGGCCCAAGGGGCAGAAGGGCACCGTCGAGAGACACTTCGCGGTTCCGACGATTCGCCCGATAGAATGGCAATTGCTCGCAAGTGAGTGCTGTCTGAGCGCGCAGCTCACGCAATGAAGCAGCCAGGGCACCGCGACCGATGGCCTGCATGACGACGGTGACGAGCAATACGAACCAGGGGGAAGTCCAGACGACAGGGAGCGCAAACCCCGTAAACCAGGTGGCATAGCCCCACGCATACCGTCCTCGCGCCGTTGCGGTCAGCGCCTGAGTACCTACATAGACCACCGTCACGGCGCACCAGATAGACAGAAACAAGCTCCATTCGACGAGACCTGCCAAGAACAAGATGACGAGCAAGGCCGCCAGCTCTGGCCAGGTAGGCTGCGCCGGTCCGAACGGCAGTGGTTGCTCGCTGGTCCAGGGTGTGTTGCGCAGCCAGTCGCGATAGTCCTGCGACCATGCCGGATGGTAGGCAACAACGCGCCAGAACGCATAAATCGGCAAGATGACAACCAGCAATGGCACTGCTCCATGCGCTAGCTCATTGCCCCATACTTGCCACGGGCTCCCCTGTAGCAGATGGATGGCGAGCAACCCTACCACATAGAACGCGAGCACCAAGCAGGCGATGGGGCCGAGATGGAAAAACCAGGGTGAGCTTCTCATCATCGCTTCGTTTCCTGGAAATATCGTTCGATCGCTCCGAACGACTTCGGCGCGATCATCGTCGCCACCACTTCCTCCAAAGGTCCCTCGCGACCTGACTCTGTTCGCAGTTGTTCGGCCGATCCATCGGCCACGATGCGTCCATCCCCGAGGAGAACAATCCGCGCGCCTAGTTCATCGACCAGTTCCGGCACCGGGGTAGCCAACACGATCGTGCGGCCCCTTTCCGTCGCAAGTTGCCGCAACAAGCGCTTCATGACGAGCAGGCCCGCCGGATCGAGACCGCCAGAAAACGGTTCGTCGAGCAGCATGAGGGGCGCCTCGGTCACCAGTGCGGAACAAAGCGCGATCTTCTTTTGTTGTCCGGCCGAGCAATCGCGTAGGGGCGAGTCGCCACACTCGTGCAGTTCGAACAGTTCGAGCAACAATTGCACGTGGTCAATCAACCACGTGGCATCGACGTTGTACAACCGCCCCACGGCCAGCAGGATCTCGCGTCCGGTAGCGCGCATCGGCAGCCACGGTCGGTCAGCCAGGTAGACGACCTTTTTTCGAATCGCCAGCTCGACTTCGGCCGTGCTGCGGCGGCGTTGGCCGTCGATCTCGACGTAGCCTCGCTGCGGCGATAAGCCGCCGCCGATGACATTCATCAAGGTGGTCTTGCCCATGCCGTTGGGTCCCATCAACACCACCAACTCGCCCGGCTGCACGTCGAGACTGAGATCGCGCAACACGGGCCGCACGCCGTAGTGTTGCGTCACGTCGACGACTCGGATCATCGGCCTCGCTGCCAGACGGTCGACCGATCCCTTGGCAAGTTCCATGCAATTGCCCACACGTGTTTGCGCGATGCGACGTGAAGTCCAGGCAGACCTCGGCCCGCCGAGCGTGCATTCTAAATGACAAGGACACGTGCAGCGACTAGCCGGTGATTGGGCGGCCCGGCGACTGGCCTAAACACCTGCCAGCGTACAGAATAGAGTAGCGCCCATTCACCCCTGCCGGCTTGCCTCGACTGCGTAGATCTTCCATGCCTGTTGGTTTCCTCTTGATCGTCGGCTATTCACAGCGCTACGGCGTGGGCGTGGCGGGTAGTGTCTTGGCGCTCGGCAATCCTGCCGAGGGGGAGACCGTGCGCCTCGCGCCCCAGGACGCCGCGCGACTCGAGCTCGCCACGGGTGATCGCGTGCGGCTCGTCTCCTCGCACGGCGTCTGTGAAGTCTCTGTCGCCGTCGTTGCCCACGACGAATTGCCGCCGGGCCTGCTTTTCCTCCCCATCGGCGAAGCCTCGGCACTTTTACTCGGCGATGAAACCGAGGCCACCGGCATGCCGATCGGCAAGGGGATCGCCGTCCGCCTCGAACGATGTTCGTCGCCGGCGCGCGATGCGAAGCAAGTTGCCGCCACATCGCCGATTGCTGATACTTCGCCGCGCGCACACGCGAGCTCACTCACGGTGCTGGAAGACGCCGTCTGCCCATTCTGCAGTTGCACGTGTGATGACCTCACGTTGCACGTGGCGCAGAACGCGGTCGTCGCCGTCGATCGGGCGTGCGAGCTTGGCCGCGCCGGCTTCCTGCACGCGGCAAAACTACTGCCGGCCGACGACGAGCCGGCCTGTCTCGTGCGCGGCAAGCCGGCGTCGCTCGACGAAGCCATCGACGCGGCCGCCGCCATTCTGGCCGACTCGCGCTACCCGGTGGTCTTCGGCCTGGGCGACACGAACTGCGAGGCACAACGCGCCGCCGTCGCGCTGGCCGATCAACTGGGGGCGAATCTCGATACGACGACCAGTCTCTGCCATGGACCGTCGGCCGTGGCCCTGCAAAACATCGGCGAGCCGACGGCCACGCTGGGCGAGATTCGTCACCGCGCGGACCTGGTGATCTTCTGGGGGTGGAACCCGGCCGAAAGTCATCCGCGCCACTTCGAGCGCTATAGCCTCGATCCGGCGGGCAATTTTCTCCGCGATGGTCGCCGCAGCCGCACCGCCGTGCTGGTGGACGTGCGCCGGACGCCGACGGCGGAGGCCGTCGATCGCTTCCTGCGCATCAAGCCGCATCGTGATTTCGAGGCCCTGTGGACTCTGCGCGCCCTTGCGCAAGATCTACCGCTCGACGCCGAGCAGGTCGAACGCGACACGGGCATTTCGCTCGCCGAATGGCAATCGCTGATGTCCCAGATGCGCCGCGCACGTTTCGGCGTCATTCTCTTCGGCCTGGGCCTGACGACCACTCGGGGCAAGCATCTGAACGTCGAGGCGATGATGGCCCTCTCGCGCGACATGAATCGCCACACGCGATTCATCTGCAAACCGATGCGCGGCTACAGCAACCTGACCGGCGCCGACAACGTGCTCGCCTGGCGCTGCGGTTTTCCCTTCGCGGTGAATTACGCGCGCGGTTATCCCCGTTTCGGACCAGGCGAGTTCACCATGGCCGATCTTCTCGCACGCCGCGAAGTCGACGCGGCGCTCGTCGTCTCGGGCGATCCGCTGACGCAATACAACGCCGAGGCACGCGAGCACCTGCGCGGCATTCCCACCGTCGTGCTTGATCCTCGCGAGACGGAGACCTCGCGCGCGGCAACCGTCTCGTTTCGTACCGCGATCTTGGGCGTGCAGACAGGGGGCACAGTTTATCGCATGGACGAAGTTCCCTTCACGCTACGTGCCGCCACCACGTCGAAGTTGCCGAGCGATCACGAGGTGCTCGTGCGCCTCGAGCGTCGCCTGCAAGAAGGGCGCGCCGAGCCAAGGCAGGTGGCCTGTCCATGACGACGTCGCTGCTCAAGATCGCCGGCGGCACCCTCTACGACCCGGCGAACAACATCGATGGTGAAGTACGCGATCTCTGGATCCGCGAGGGGCGCATCATCGCCGCGCCGCAGGACCCCAGCACGCGGGCCGACCGCACGATCGACGCACGCGGCATGGCCGTCATGCCGGGGGGCATCGACATGCACTGTCATATCGCCGGGCCGAAGGTGAACATGGCCCGCAAGCTGCGCCCCGAGGAAAAACGCCGCGGCGTCGCCGTGCCTCGTACGGAGCGAACGCTGAGCGGCCTGCTGGGAAGTTCTCCCACCACGTTCGCGACGGGCTACAAATACGCCGGCCTGGGTTACACCACCGCGTTCGACGCGGCGATCCCACCCCTGTTCGCGCGCCACGCGCACGAGGAGCTGGCCGACACCCCCTGCCTCGACAAGGGCTTCTTCGTCCTGGTGGGCAACAACCATTACGTGATGGAGTCGCTCGCCGCCGGTGAATACGAGCGCACGCGCGCTTACCTCGGCTGGCTGCTCGGCGCCACGAAAAGTTACGCCTGCAAGCTGGTCAATCCCGGCGGCGTCGAAATGTGGAAGCAACACGCCTCGGGCAACGTCGAGGGGCTCGATACCGTCGTCGATCATTTCAACGTCACGCCGCGAACGATCCTGCGCGAGGTGGCGCGTGCGGCCGATGAATTGCGACTGCCGCATCCCGTTCACATCCATGCCAATAATCTCGGCTTGCCTGGCAACTGGAGCACGACGCTCGAAACGATGCGGGCGTTGGAAGGTCACCGCGGCCATCTCACGCACATTCAGTTCCACAGTTATGCCGGCGGCGAAGGGGACGAGACGACCTTCGGCTCGCGCGTCAAGGAGCTGGCCGAGTACGTGAACGCGCACCAGAACATCACGGTCGACGTCGGACAAGTGATGTTCGGCGAAACGACGAGCATGACCGGCGACGGCCCGCTCGGCTATTACCTGCACCAGGTCTACGGCACCAAGTGGTTCAGTGCCGATACGGAACTCGAGGCGGGCTGCGGTATCGCGCCGATCGAGTATCGCCAGAAGAGCCTGGTCCACGCCTGGCAATGGGCGATCGGTCTCGAATGGTTTCTGCTGGTGGACGATCCGTGGCGCGTCGCGCTGAGCACCGACCACCCCAACGGCGCGTCGTTTCTGGCCTATCCGCAGATCATTCGTCTGCTGATGGACCGCACCTATCGTCGCGACGCCCTGGCGCAAGTGAACCCCAAGATCCGCGCCGGCAGCGTACTGGCGGAACTGGATCGCGAGTACACGCTGGGAGAGATCTGCACGATCACCCGAGCTGCGCCTGCCCGCATGTTGGGCTTAAAGCACAAGGGGCATCTCGGACCGGGCGCGGACGCCGATATCACGATCTACACGCCGCACGCCAACCGGGAGGTGATGTTCTCCTTGCCGCGGCTCGTGATGAAAGCGGGGCAGGTGATCGTCGAAGAGGGGGACATCCGGGCTCCCCTGGCCGGACGCACGCTCTACGTAGCGCCGGACTACGATCGCGAGGCGGAGCGCGAGATCGCGCGTTGGTTCGACGAGCACGCCACGATGCGCTTCCGTAATTACCCCGTCGCCGACAGCTATCTGCACGGGGCGGAAGAGATCGACTGCCGGGCGGAATAGCCCCGCGCAACGATAAGCCCGTCGGCTGCGTCTCAACGCAGCCGACGGGCTTTGTGGGTCTCCGAGTTGGAGTTTCCTGCAATCTCGTGAGTATCGTGGGTTAGCGAACCGAGGGACGCCAGTCGTCGCCGGTGGCCGTGTTCGCGCTCGTGGTCGGGGTGGCGCGCTGCGACTGCAACCAGGCCGGCACGTCGGCCGGGACCGCATTCGAAACCGGACGCACCATCCAGGCACGCTGCACCGGCGCCGACGTCGTACGCGACGAGTCGGGGGGCGTGATGCTGGGGCCGAACGTCGCGCCACTCGTGCTGCTGCTCGATTGCGGAATGGGCGACAGCGGAGCGTTGGGATCGATCGTCGTGCTCGATTCGGGACGGCCCGATTCATACGTGCTAGGAGGCGTGGTCGTGTTGGGCGCGGTGGCCGGCGGCGAGCTCAAGGTCGGAGCCGGAGCCGAGTAGACCGGGGCCGGCGACGTCGGAGTTGCGTAAGTCGTGGCAGGAGCGCTATACGACGCGGGAGCCGCGCCGCCACCGCAGCAACTGCCGGTGCTGGGGGCGACCGTCGCCGGAGCCGACATGACAGCCGAGGTCGACGGTTGATAGTAGTAGGTCGAAGCGGCCGGCATCGCGGTCGCCAGCGGCGCGCCACAGCCCGTCGCACAGGGACTGGGCGTCGTGTACACGATGCGATAGGTCGTGTAGGGCACCATGCGCACTTGCTGCTGCATCACCGTGACGGGGCGCATCGTGGTCGTGGTCGTCGGGCACCAGGTGCAGGGGTTGCAGGGATTGCACGCGCTCATGCTGCACGAAGTGACCGGCTGAAACGTCGTCACCGGTACCGCAACGGTTTCCTGGCGATAGCACGTCGTGGGGACGTACTGCGCCGTCTGCGCGCCGCACGGATTGCAGTTCACCGCCGGTTGAATCGGCGCGTAGGTCGTCTGCGGACGGCAGCAGTTGCCGAACCAGTGGAAGATCGCCTGGCTCTCCGACGGCGTCGACAACACCGTGCCGATCACGCCACAGCAGATCACCGCACTTCGTACATAGGACTGGATCATCGGACTACTCTTTTTTTCTCGCGGGAAGAAAATGTCTTTGTAGATCTGTTAAACAGTTGCGTTTCGTGAGTGTCAACTAGTCGTGTGCGTGGCTGACCGATTTGGTAAAGCTTTTCGTCTGGGTCGTCTGTCACTGTTGCGTGCTTGCTAGCAATCGCGAAGTGTGTGCCTCATCCGCGCCAGCAATGCGGGCGCGCTCTCGCGCACCCTCAAGTCTCCGCAAATGTAGGTCGTGCTTTGCCGCACACGGCGCGCCCGCGATCAGAAAAACGCGCGCGATGCTAGCGGCCGTAGCGTCTGCCCCGCCGTGGCGCGAAAGACGGGGTCGTAATGATTGTAGCGCCTGGAACGATGGCGTCACGGGTGCGTTTGGCTGGCGCCGTCGCCGCGCGAATCAATGGCCCGACGGCCGCTCGCAGTGGTCGTACAGCTCGAAGAGCATCTCGCGCAGATCGCCCCCTTGCGCCGTGAAGGCGCGTTCGATCTGCTCCGGCGTCACGGCCTCGGGGCAACGCTCGACCAGCCGCGCGACAATCTCGCGCGCAAGCGCCAATGTGGGACGTGTTTCCCACAACAAAGGAAGACCGGCCGCCTGATGGCAGGTGACTACGAGCTGCAGCCCACGCCGACGCCGCCAGGCGGCCAATCGCCGACGATTCCACCAGCCAAGCTGTTCGTAGCCGTCGATCGCGACGAACGTTCCCCGCGGAGAGTTCTGCAGTCGCGCCGCGAACTCCGGCGGCAACTGACGTTGGCCGTCGTGCAGCTCGGCCAGCTCGACCAGGTGTCCCGCTGCGCGCAGCGCCTCGACCAGCGTCGCTAGCAGCGTCGATTTGCCGCTCCCGTGCGGACCGCGAATCTCGGCGCTGTCGCCCAGCTCGTGCAGGCGCGCCACCAGTTGCTCGGCACTGGCGCCGGGCGGAAAAAGAAACGGCAGCGCGCCGGGACGTATAAACCGGCTCGCGAACGGATTCGTGCGGCCGGCGTCACCGGGCAGGTCGGCGCTCATGGCAGCACCGCGCGCGCGGGCGCAACCAGGCCCAGGCGGAAGGGGCGCTCGGCGACGATATCCTTGCCCCGACCGTCGAACACGCGGATGCGCACGCACCAGCGAATCTTGACGATGACCCCTTCGTAACTGAGGGGCGAGTTCGGCAACTGCGTGCTGAAGCGACCCGAATGATAGGGCGTATGCGTGCCCACGCTCGAAATATCAAAGCGATTGAACAAGTGGACCGAGAGATCCTCGTCCCCCTTGCCTTCGGTGTGCCACAGCACGGAGACTTCGAGCGCTACGACGTCCGGCGTCTCGCTCATATCGAAGCGATACCCGCCCGAGAGGATCTCGCCCGGCTGATACGCCTCGCGATGGCCGTCGAAGTGGATTTCCAGCGTCGAGGGTTTCATGCGTCCCCCTCGCGTCCGTGGGGCGGATGCACGACGAGCGGAAAGTGCCGCTCGAAGTCGGGCCAACCTTGCACGTTGCCGCGCACGATCATGCGCCAGAACACTTCGTTATGGGGCGCCTTGAACGAGTGCATGGCGAGGGCCGGAATCTGGAATTTGAGTCGCGCCGCCAATGGGGCGCCGGGCAGAATCTCGAACTCCTCGTGGCGATGCAACTGTTCTTGATGCACGCGCCGCACCTCGGTGCGCGTGTTCGTCCCCTGCTGGAACGTGGCCTTCTCGTCGCACACCAGGAGCAGCTCGAGCAAGTTCATGCGCAAACGCCCCGCCTGCGAGAGATAAACCTCGTACTCCCGGCCGGGGAGTAGCGGATGATCGGAGATCTCGACCAGCGTCGGTCCCACGCCCGTGGCAACCAACACCTGCCGTGCCATATACACCGCCAGGAAGATGGCCACCGGCGTGCCGACGCCCGAGAAGAGCGTGAGCACCCAATCGTGATCTCCGGTGAAATGGCCATGAATGCCGACGAAGAGAAAGTAGATCGAGACGGCGCACGCCACGAGCGCCACCGCCAAACCGACCACGAGCGCCCAGGTGGGCGCCGTCTCGAGCGGGAGCCGAAAGGCCAGGGTCGTACCGGGACTGTTCGTGAGATTCGTATCGCGTGGCACGAAAGGATAGTCGCTCGCCGTGTCGCGCAGGGTGTCGAGAAAATCGAGACTTGATGAAATGCGGCCCGGCGCCGCGCGGCGTTCGGCCGACTTGCCGGCATTCAGCAGCGTATACGCCAAACCGCCCCCTCCCACCACGACAAAGCTGAGGGGCAGCAACAGCATCAGCCACGAACCCCAACTGTAGCCGCGCACCAGCACGGCTTGCGAGGGATCGTGCGGGTTGTACCAACAGGGATACTGCTGGCCGATCACGAAGCGATCGAGAATCTTTTGCTGCTCGTCACGGTTGCTCGCATAGTTGCGCGTGACGTCGTAGCTCCACGTCTCGTAGGCCTCGTCTTCTACCTGGTAGCGGATCAGGATCTCGGGCCGATAGGCGGCGTCCGCGCTGGTGCTCTCGCCGATGCGTTTCTTGAGCACCACGGCACGAGCTTCCAGAAACTGGTGGTTCGCGGCCCATTCCGGCAGGGCGATCTCGACCAGCAGCATGACGAACAGGCCGACTCCCACCGCAAACAGCGCAGCGAAGAAGAGCCCCAGCCCCAGGCCACCGAGCGCTGGCGAACCGGTCCGGCGGCCGCGCCGCTTCTTGACGTAGAAACGTGTTCCAAGCCAGCGGGCCAACGCAGTTACTTTCCCAGAATAAGAATCGCCTGATGTTACCGAAACGGCCAAGTCTACCGCACAGCCATCCCTGCCGACTATAATCCCCAGCCAGACAATCTGCCCCAGTGGCAGCGTTCCGCAGCAGTTCTGGTACTCGACCACCATGTCATTCTTGCCCCTGCGACGATGCCTCCTGCTCGTGGCAGTTGCGTTCGTCCTGTGCGGCGGCGGTTGCCACGAAGCGATGGAGCCTGTGGCCGCACCCGGCGCGCCCGCGCACGCTGGGGACGAGCCGACGCCGCAAGCGTCGCCACCAGCAGGGCATTCCGCCGAACGCCCCGCGACCTCCCAGGGTCAATGGCCCGGTTGGCGAGGACCTGGCGGACGAAGTATCGCCCCCGCGACGAAGCTTCCTGCCGAATGGCCCTCGGGCAAACTCGCGCCTCGCTGGAGCGCAGCGCTGGGCAGCGGCTGGTCTTCGCCCATCGTCGCCGACGGCCGCGTGTTCGTCACCGACCGCGAGGGTAATCGCGAGCGGACCTTGGCCTTCGATACCGATACCGGCGAGCCGTTGTGGGAATCGAGCTCGCCGGTCGATTTTGAACCGCACGACGTGGGGCAACGCCACGGCAACGGTCCCAAGAGCACCTGCTGCCATGCCGAGGGCAAGGTCTACAGCCTGGGAATCGCCGGACGGCTAAAATGCCTCGAAGCCGCGACGGGAAAGATCGTGTGGGAGAAGCTTCTTCCGGCGGAGTTTGGCCAGAAAGCTCCCCTGCCCCGCGGTCGCGCGTACGTCAACGGGACGGAAAACGTGATCGTGCCGATCGGTGATGGCCAGGGGGCGCCCGTGCCGCTGTTCGGTTACACCGGGTCGCCCACGATCGCCGGACGCCTGTTGATTCTCGAGGTGGGGGGCGCGCGGGGGGGCACGCTCATGGCCTTCGACCGCCACACGGGCGAAGTCGTCTGGAAGTCGCTCGAGGAGAATGTGTCGTACAGCTCGCCCATCGTGGCCGAACTGGCCGGCGTGCCGCAAGTGATCGCCATGACGGGCCCGCGCATCGTGGGGCTCGACCTGCGCGACGGTCGCCTGTTATGGAGCCATCCGTTTCAGATCCAATACGACGAGAGCATCAGCACCCCCGTGGCCGCGGACGACATGGTCTTCGTCACGGCCGATCATCGCCCGCTGACGGCGTTGCGCCTCGAGCGCGACGGCGACGGCATGCGCAAGAGTGTGGCCTGGGAAAACCGTGACCTGTCGAGCTACCTGTCGTCGATGCTGGCCCATGCTGGCCACATCTACGGCATGAACGACGGCGGCGAATGGGCCGCGGTTCGCATCGCCGACGGCAAGACCGCCTGGGTCGATGGCGACCACGGCTACTACTGTTCGCCCGTGTTGGCGGGCAACGTGCTGCTGGGGCTCAATGAAGATGCCTCGATCCAGGTGATCGCGGCCACGCCGGACAGTTACCAGGAACAAGGGGAGTTCATCGTGGCGAAGAAAGCCACCTGGTCGGCCCCGGCGCTGGTCGATGGCCGTCTCTACATTCGTAGCGAAGATACGCTGGCGACGTTCGACCTCGCGCCGTGAGAGGCGGGCTGTCATGGACTGACGCCTCGCCGTAGCGCGCGAGTTCTACCGAGTTGCTCTGTGATGCGGTATCTCTTCGCGGAATGACAACCCGAAGCGTCAGCGAGGGAGCTCTTTGCTCGATGTGCTTCGCAGGAATTGCCTCGCTGACGCTTCGGGTTAGGGTGGCCGATTCGCCGAGGAGCGAGAAACAAAAGCGGCCGGCGACACCGAGATGTCACCGGCCGCGGCGCTGGTCGTGTTGGAAGGAAGCGATCCGCCAGTCGTTCAGACGGCCATCGCGACGGCAGCACGGCGGGGTCGCAACGTGCGATAGAAGCCGATTCCTTCGAGCGACTTGTAGACTTCTTCCAGCGTCTTTTCGCCGAAGTTCGAGATGCTGAGCAAATCGTTCGGCGTGCAGTTCAACAGGTCTTCGACCGTAAAGATGCCGCGTTCCTCGAGGCAGTTGGTCGTGCGGACCGAAAGTCCGATCTCGGCCGTGCTCATCTCGAGGCGCATCTTCAGGCTGTGTTCGTCCCCCTCGCTGCGATTCAGCGGGATACGTGTCATGCGTGGGTTCCTTCCCGACAGACTACGATGCTAAACAGGCGACAGGCGCCACCGGCATTTACTCCCTGGCCGGCGGAAGCTGAGTATAACGAGCGGCCGGCTTTTTTCCAGGCATTCTGCGAGCGCCGCGCGAATTGTTCATCTCTCGGATACACAATTCGGCTGCTGTCTGCTGGCGCTAGCATGCATTGCTATCGCCCGCCTGCTATCGTTCGCGAGGGGCACGCGCGCGTCCCGCTCATGCGCCCCGCGCGGCCACCAGGCTTCGTCGCTCGAAGGGCTTTTGCCCGGAATAGTTCCGCGAAAAGGCGGGCCGGCGCTGCTCCCTCCCGGGCCGCGTGCATCTCCGTATACTTACGAGGAGAGACGCCGCATCCGCCGGCCGTCCGCTTTCCAGACCTGCCTGCAACCAACCCGTGGACGATCTGCTAGCACATCTCACCAGTGCCCAGCGCGAGGCGGCCGAGCATCGCGAAGGCCCCCTGCTCATCCTCGCCGGACCGGGCAGCGGCAAAACGCGCGTCGTCACGCACCGCATCGCGAACCTGTTGCGTTCGGGCGTGCCGGGCTGGCAGATCCTGGCCCTGACCTTTACGAACAAGGCGGCGGGTGAGATGCGCGAACGGGTCGAAGCGCTCGCCCCCGGTTCCGACGTCTGGACCAGCACGTTCCACCGCTTCTGCGCCAAGCTTCTGCGCAAGTACGCCTCGCACGTCGGCCTGCCCGAGAACTACACGATCTACGACACGGCCGACGCGGGCAAAGCCCTGCGCAACACGCTCGAGGACCTGCAGCTCGACGAGTCCCGTTTCACGCCCGACCAGGTGGCCCACGCCATCAGTTGGGCCAAGAACAACCTGATCTCGGCCGAGGAATACGAGCCCCGCCCCGGCCATCCGCTGGGGAAGATCGTGGCGGTCGTCTATCCCGCCTACCAGCAGAAGCTGCTCACGAGCGGGGCGGTCGACTTCGACGACCTGCTGCTCCACGTGGCCCGCATGCTGCGCGACAACGCCGAGTTGCGCGCCACGCTCGACGAACGCTTTCGCTACATCATGGTCGACGAATACCAGGACACGAACCTGGCGCAGTATGCGATCGTGCGCGCCATGTCGATCGATCACCCGAACCTGGCGGTGACGGGAGACCCCGATCAATCGATCTACGGCTGGCGTGGGGCGAACCTGAGCAACATTCTCGATTTCGAGCGCGACTACCCCGATGTACACGTCGTGCGGCTCGAGCAGAACTATCGCAGCACGAAGTCGATCTTGCGCGTGGCGGCGGCGCTGATCTCGCACAACCGGCGTCGGAAGGAGAAAGCGCTCTTCACCGAGAACGACGAAGGAAGCCTGGTCCGCTTCACGACCTATCCCACGCAGCGTGAAGAAGCGCTCGCCATTGCCAGCGAGATCGCCGACCAGGTGCGCGCCGGCCATCGTCGTCCGCGCGACTTTGCCATCTTCTACCGCATGAATGCGCTGTCGCGTTCGCTCGAGCTCGCCCTGCACGAAATGCACGTCCCCTACCAGATGGTCAACGGGCTCGAGTTCTACAAACGGCAGGAAATCAAAGACGTGCTCGCGTACCTGCAATTGTTGAACAACCCGCGCGATGAGATCGCCTTTACCCGTATGGTGAACACGCCCCCGCGGGGTATCGGCAAGTCGACGATCGCTCGGCTGCGCGAGCACGCGGAAAGGCGCGGCATCCCCCTGCTCGAGGCGGCCCGCGAAAGCGGACTGGTCGAAGGGCTGCCCAAGCGTGCCGCGGTGGCCGTGGCCAGGTTCGTGGCCATGTTCGATCGCTTCGCCCTGCTCGCCCAAGGACCGGTCTCCCGGTTGATCACCAGCGTCCTGGCCGAATCGGGCTACCGCACCAAGCTCGAAGAATCCGATTCGGAAGAAGACCAGGAGCGTCTGGCGAACGTCGAGGAATTGCTCACCGCTGCCCACGAGTTCGACGAGAACTACCACGGCGAGAATCGACTGGAGACGTTTCTTGAAGACGCCAGTCTCGTCAACGAAACCGACGCCTGGGAGGTGAGCGACGACCGCGTCACGCTGATGACGCTGCACGCCTCGAAGGGGCTCGAGTTTCCGGTCGTGTTCCTGCTGGCCGTCGAACAGGGGTTAATCCCCCACGAACGCAGCCAGGAACATCCCGATCAGCTCGAGGAAGAGCGCCGGCTGTTGTTCGTGGGCATGACCCGCGCCCAGGAAGAGCTTTGGCTGAGCCGTGCCGAGTTTCGCGACTTTCGGGGCCAGCGGCGGATGTCGATCCCCAGCTCGTTCCTGCTCGAGATTCCGCAGGACGCGCTGGAGTTTGCCGGGGCCACGCGGAGCGAATTGCTCGCGCCACCCCCCGCCTCGAAACTGGGCTCCGATCGCGCCAGCCTGCTGGCCACGATGGCGGCGCGTGGCACGGGCATACGCCTGACCACGGCGGCACAACTGGCCGGTGGCGAAATGGGCGAAGGTCCGCGCCACGATCCACTCGCCTTCGAACCAGGCATGCTCGTGTGCCATCCCGTGTATGGCTTGGGCACGATCGTCGATCTCAGCGGCCAAGGTCGCCATCGCCGCGCGGTGGTCGAGTTTGTGCCCGATGTCGGTCGGCGCAATTTCGTGTTGGTGAACAGTGATCTACAACCGGTGAAGTCTGGCGGTTCGTCCTGACATTGCGTCGGATCAGTTTGCCCGATCGGGCATTGCGTCCTCTTCTGCGGTAACCGGACAAGGCGTCGAACCATCGCAAGCGCGTCGTTGCGCTGGCGGAACTAGATAGTTGACGCCGTTTGTCGAGCAGGCTCTGGACTGGGCCTAGTGACCGTGTAGAATTGCGAGGTTTCCTCACAGCCGAATTCTTTGTTCGGCAAGGGTGCAGCTATTCGATCGAAATTGACTCAGCCCGCCCGCACGAAAACTCATCTGGATTGACAGGGAACGTGAATCCAGCTTCCGCGTCCTTGAACAACAGCATATTGCCCGGCGGTGGATAGTAACCGCCAAGCGATCGCGGTACGAAGGAAACTGTATTGGCAACACCAGATAACCACAATTGATAAACTGGGAAACATAGATAAAACACAGGCCATTCTGAGTCCTTCGGAGTTGGTCATTCGCGCGGCTGCGTGTCGGTTGCGTGAGAGTGAAATGAAATTGGTGTTAGAATTTGTTGGCCTTTGCTGCGGTGAGTGGAGATAATTGAGAGCCCAGACTGTGTTGCGTAACGAAGCCGTGCTTGCCATCCGGATGGCCGACGTCCCACCCACTGCCATCGGGGCACGGAGCAGTTCCTGCCGCGCGCACTCTCGTAGCCTCGTCTCCGTGGCGAAGCCCACCCCCCTGAACAGGTAATCTCCCCCCGGTTCACCTGAGGAGTGCAAACTTGTACGACGCCCTGTTGGACGACCTGGAAGACGAACGCACGCCCCACGCCGACGATTCGGAAGATGTTGTTGCCAAGAGCGATGACCTGACCGAAGCCGACGAGGATGCGGATGACCTCGACCTTGCGGTACGTGTTGACCTCGATGGCGACTCGGACCGCAATGGCGAAGAAGGCCCGTTGGCGGCCGAGTTCGAAGACAGTGAATCGTGGTCCGATGACCCGGTGCGCATGTACCTGACCCAGATGGGCGAGATTCCGCTCCTCACGCGTCAGGAAGAGATTTCGCTGGCCAAAGAGATCGAGATCACGCGGCGTCGTTTTCGCCGTATGCTGCTCGAGTGCGACTACGTGATCCAGGCCGCCGTGAAGGTGCTGCGCCGCGTGTTCAGTGGCGACCTGCCCTTCGATCGCACGGTGCAGGTCTCGGTGACCGATCGGTTGGAGAAGGACCAGATTCTGGGTCGCTTTCCCCACAACTTGAAGACGCTCGAGACGTTGCTCAAGCGGAATCGCCGCGACTACCGCATCGCCACGAGCAAGTCGTATCGCATGGCCGAGCGTCGCGCCGCCTGGCGTCGCCTGGGGCGTCGCCGCAGCCGCGCGGTGCGCCTGGTCGAAGAGCTCGGTCTGCGCACCCAGCGCATCGAGCCGATGATCAAGACGCTCGATGACTTCAGCCGCCGCATCGACCACCTCAAGGCCCGGATCGACGATCACCGCAAGCTGCGTGGCCCCGCCGCCGAGCGCGAACCGCTGGTGGCCGAGTTCCGCAACCTGCTCCGCGTCACGCAAGAGACCCCCACCAGCCTGCGAAATCGCGTGCGCAAGCTGAAGGAGATCTACTGCAAGTATCAGAAGGCGAAGCGGGGCCTGTCCGAAGGCAACCTCCGCCTGGTCGTGTCGATCGCCAAGAAGTATCGCAATCGCGGCCTCAGCTTCCTCGATCTGATTCAGGAAGGGAACGCCGGCCTGATGCGTGCCGTCGACAAGTTCGAGTATCGCCGCGGCTTCAAGTTCTGTACCTATGCCACGTGGTGGATTCGCCAGGCGATCACCCGTGCCGTGGCCGATCAGAGCCGCACGATCCGTATCCCGGTCCACATGGTCGAGACCATGTCGAAGGTGCGGAACGTTTCGCGCAAGCTGCTGCAAGAGCTCGGCCGCGAGCCGACGATCGAAGAGACCGCTCGCGCCGCGGGCACGGCCATCGACGAGACGCGCCGGGTGCTGGCCATGAGCCGCTACCCGATCAGCCTCGACCGGCCGGTCGGCAATAGCGAAGACAGCCACTTCGGCGATCTGTTGCCGGACGGTGCGGCCGAAAGCCCCGCCACCGGCGCCGCGCAAGAGATGTTGCGTGGCCGGATCAACAAGGTGCTCAAGACCCTCAGCTACCGCGAGCGCGAGATCATCAAGCTCCGCTATGGCCTGGGGGATGGTTACAGCTATACGCTCGAAGAAGTGGGACACATCTTCAAGGTGACCCGCGAGCGTATTCGCCAGATCGAGGCCAAGGCCGTCCGCAAGCTGCAGCAACCCAGCCGCAGCCAGGAATTGGCAGGCTTCCTCGACTAAGCGAACCCGATGAAGCTCGAAGTTTGACGCAGCGAGCCGGCGATCCCAACCAGGAAGCCGGCTCGCTGTGTTTTTGCGCCAGACAAGCTTCTCGCGCGATACCAGTAAACAAAGTGGCACAGGTCGCCGGCCTGTGCATTCTGTGTTCAATTGCATTCTGTGTTCAATTCCCCACCTCACCGGCTGGCAGCCGGTGCCACGGGATGGGTGGGCGAGAACGACACCATCGGGGCGCTCTACGGCATCAGCGCCGGGAAGGGATTCGGCATGAAGCACAGAATGGGAATCGAGATGCTCGACAACAGTCCGATCGACCAGCGCAGCGGACCGAGCTTTACGCGATCGTTCGCCGTCGGCGGGTGATCGCAGCCGATCAGCGTCACCAGGACGAACATCAGCGTCCAGGTGAAGTTGCCGCTGATGACGATGTACGCGCCCGAGAACAAGAGGAACCCACGGGCAATCCAGCGGCTCGCCGGGCCGAACAACGCATAGATCACGTGCCCGCCGTCGAGCTGACTGACCGGTAGCATATTCAGCCCGGTAATCAGCATGCCGACCCAGCCCGCCATCAAGAGCGGGTTCATGTACAATTCACTGTTCGCGGGCAGTTCCGGGCGCAAGAGTTTGATGAGCGCTTGAAAGATCAAGGGATCGGCGAAATCAGACGGTCGATTGGGATGGATGATCGTGTGGGCCGCGATCCAGACACCCACCATCGTGATGGGAATCGCCACCAGGAGTCCGGCCAGTGGCCCCGAGAGTCCAATGTCGAAGAGCTGCTTCCGATCGGCGCGCGAGCCGTGCATGCTAATGACGGCCCCCATCGTCCCAATGGGCGAAAAGGGCATGGGGATAAAGAAGGGGAGGCTGGCCGGCACGCGGTACCGCAGTGCCTGTAGGAAATGCCCCATCTCGTGGGCGAACAAGATGCCCATCACGGCCGCCATGTAGATCAGGCCGTCGATCACCCGCCCGACTTGCGTTCCCAGCCCAAAGGCGCGGCCGGCAAACGACAAGCTTCCACTGGCGCCGGCGATATAGGTCGAATAGCAGGTAGCCAGGAACAGGGCCAGGGGCAGCAGCACGCGGTCTAGTCGAAAGCCGGTGGGCTCGACCACGGCACTGGGGGCCGATTCGACCCCCGGGATTTCAGCCAATACCGGCAGACCGGTCGCATAAGGGTCGTCGCCGTGCGGTGCTGGAACAGGTTCGTGCGACATCAACGACCGAGGGGACCTATGCGACGGCAGGACAAACCAAGGGGCAGCGTGCGGAACCGTTCCGGAGTTGGCAGGACAGATTCTTCACCTGCCAGGATACCAAATCGTTCTACGGCTCGACCACGCCTAATGGCCGCTCGGCCGTAGACGAATTCTGCTGGGAGCTTGCGCTTCGACCGGCTAGATCTCGATGCTCTTGACGCTGTCTCCCCCGGAAGTGCGGGCCCCGTAGAGACAACGGTCGGCGGCGTCGACCAGCGACTGCGGTTGAAAGTTCCTGGGTGGTAGCGAAACCGTCGCCGCGCCCACGCTGACGGTGACGTCGGGCGAGTCCTCGCCGACTCCTGCCGGCGCCAGGCTCTGCACGGTACGCGCCACCTCGCGCCCCAGCCGAGCCGCCTCGCGCCGATCGCAATCGAGGAGCACGATGGCGAACCGCGCTTCGCGAATCTGCAGCGAGTTGGCGAGCGGATGGTCGATCCGCGCGCACACCTTGTGGACGCGATCGACGAGCTGTTTCGCACCGGTCAATCCGTGCTGAAACACGAGCTCGCTGTACTGGTCGATCTCGACCAGGAGCAGACTGAGGGGTTGGCGTGCCTGACGTGCCGCGGTGACGCCCGCCCGCAACCAGCCCCACAAGGCCGGATCGTCGTTCGTGGCTAGCGTCGGCGGATCGGACAGCCCCACACTGCCCGCAGACTGGCTGCTGCCCGAGTATTGTCCCCCCCCACCGACGTGGCTGGTCACCGCGGCATAAGAGGCGACCGGCATCGCGGCTCGCACGGGGGGAGCTACCTCGACTTCACTGGCGCGCCGGGCGATCGCCGCCACGGCGGCCGAGACGACGCGCATCTGCTCGACCGTGGCCGGATCGGCCACGCCAGGACCGCGCGCGGCAAGCTTCATCAACTCGCCGGCGGCGTCGGTCGCGGCGTCGATCAAACGCGTGTGCGCCGAGCGCAAGATGTCGTCGTAGCTCAGACCGATCGGCAACTCGAGCGATAGCACCTCGGCCAGTTGCTCGACTTTCGGACGCAAGGCGCCGATCAACTGGTCCCATTGAGCCTCGGTGATGCCGCGATACTGCTGGCCGAAGTAGAGCAGCGCCGGCCAGGCAAACTCCTGATGACCGGCCAGCAGCTCGGCCAACAACTCGGCCAAGTGCAGCACCTGCGCGAGCTTGCCCGTGCGGAGTTGATCTTCGAGCGCGTCGTCGGCATGCGCGCACACGGCGACCGCCTCGGAGAACTGCGCGGGGAGCCCCCAACGATCGAGCAGCCGCGCCGTCAGCTCGGTGTGGTTGAAGCCCATCGTCTGCTGCTCGAGATCGAGCAGGCTGTGCCGCTCGCCGGCGGCCACGCGGGCAAAGCGAATGTACGGGTCGCCCACGCTTTGCATCAGCACGAGCGAGCCCAGATCCTGCAGCAGCCCGGCAATGAACGCCTCGTCGGGGGGAGCGTGGATGAAGGTCTCGGCAATCTCGCGCGCGGCGACGGCCTTGGTGAGCGTGTGCTCCCAGTAGGCGTGCAAGACCTCGCCGGCAAGCTCGGCAAAGAGCCCGTCGGGCAGACTGAAGCCCAGTACGAGCAGCTTGAGCGGTTTGACCCCCAGCAGCGCCAGCGCCTGGTTCAGATCGGAGACTTCCTTCGACAGCCCGAACAGCGAGCTGTTCACGACTCGCAGAATCTTGCTCGTGAGTGCCGGATCGGTCTCGATGCAGTTCTTGAGGGCCGGGATGTCGATGCGCGGATTGTTCGTGAGGTCGAGCACTTCGACCACCACGGACGGCAGGGAGTAGAGCGAGACCATCTCGTCGACGAGGCGGTCGATCGCCCGGGCGGGATCGTAACTCATGGAAGTGCGCGCAGGGGGAACGCCATCGTGCGCGGCGTCGCGCCCAATCGGCGTCGAAGCTCGCCCCGCACGATATCTCAAGCCTAGCTCGCGCAGGGAGTTCCGGTGGTGCGCGGCAGGAACTGCGGCAAGATTCCTGCACCCCGCGCTCGTGGCACGGAGACGGCAAGGCCGCTACGGCCGGCGCAATCTGACGCACCAGAGGTGGGAAGTATCGTCGACCGGCTAGTCGAGCGCGACGGTTTTGTACTCGCCGCGGCACCAGCGGGGAATATCGCTCGTGTACCAGCCCGAGAAGCGGCTTTCGCTGGGGCCGCCCGGCAGATTCGTCTCGATGCGATCGGTGCCGAAGTCGGTCACGAAATGGTACGACGGTGCGAAGGTCGTCTCGCGTTTAGCCACCCGCAACAAGTGCCCCTGAAAGGGCGTGGCGTGACAGCCGGGCATGGGGAGATCGCCCGTGCTGAACCCCAGCGCCCAACCGACGAACTGGCCGCCGAAGAAGCGATTCGAAAAGCGGAAGGCATTCGTCACCGACCAGGGTTGGTCTTTCTCGCCCTGCAGCTTGAGCGCGGCGAGACGGATCAATTCCGCCTTGTCGCGCCCCTGCCACCAGAGCGATTCTTCCTGGGCCAACAGCCGATCGAGGCAGGTAATGACCATCGACGAATAGCCGACGCGCGAGCTGAGATACAGCATGCGTCGCCAGCCGATGCCGCTGTCGTGGCCAAAAATCTCGAGCAGCACGTTGCGATACAGCCGCGAGAAGAGCGTCGCCTCGAGACTCTCGGGCGTATAGCTGCAATCCCAGGCCGCCAGTCGCTTGCGCACGTCCCCCTCGGGCAGATGGGGCAGGAAGATCGCCAACAGATCGCGGGCCTGCAGGCTGACGACGTCGTACTGCAGTTGCTGCATATCGACGACGGTCGCATGCGGCAGTTCGTGCAGCCGCTCGTCGATGCGGCGTTTGCGATAATTGGGAACCGGCAACGTCACCAGTTGCAGCCCCGAGCCAGGGCTGATGTCTTCGTTGGCAGTCGCGACGAAGCCCTCGGGGGGATCGTAAAGGCGTGGCAAGTGGCGACTGGGAATCCAACCTTTCCAGTGGTTGGCCGGATCCCAGGCCGGCACCGGCAACAGACCCGAATTGCCGCTCCGCCGCTCGGGAAACCAGCCGCTGGCCTGCTGGCCGACGTGTCCCTCGCGGTCGGCAAAGATCCAGTTCAAGGTCGGCTGCGGGCATTCGCGGACGAGATCCATCGCCTCGAGCGTCGTGCGGCATTCGATCAGCCCCAACCAGGTGTGTATCGAACGGCCGACCCCTTCGTGGTCACCGGTCCAGGAGACGAGCAGGTGATAGCCCGGTCCGTCCTGGTCGGGATCGCCACTGAGGGTGCCCTGCTCGTTCGAGAGCACTTGCATGACTTCGGTCGGGCCCCCTTTGCGAATGATTCGCTCTTCGCGCAGTTGGAAATCGTACCACTGCTCGCTGCGGCGATACTGCCAGCCATTCGGGCCCTGGCGACAGTCTTCGATGAAGTAATCGCTGGTATCGCCCTTGAGATAGGTCACGCCCCAGGCGACGTTCTCGGTGCGTGCCACGCCGAACAGGGGACAACCGGGGAGCGTGGCCCCCATCACGTAGTGACCGTCCCACTGCAGGACCGCCTCGTACCAGATGGCGGGCAAGCGGTTCACCTCCAAGTGCGGATCGCTCGCCAACAGGGCGTGCCCCGTGGCGCTGCGTTCGGGCCGCACGGCCCAGGCGTTGCTGCCTGCCAGGCGCGGCAGATCGGTAATCAGCTCGAGTGCCTCGTCCGAGAGCTGGCTGGCGATCTTCACCTGCCGTAGCAGATCGAAATCGGCGTTGTCGAGCGAGGGGGCAAAGAGCTCGCGGAGCTTATCGTCGTCGATCCCGGCTTGAATCAACTCGAGCAACAGCCGTTCGTTCTGCTGCTGTCCGACGGCGAGCCCACCAAAATTGAGCAGGTTGCCGATCAACATGACCGACGTCTGGGTCCACGGCTGGGGCTGAAAGCCCGTGGCCCACATCGGCAGCGAACGACCGTAGTGGCGCAACGAGTCGTTCACCCCCTCGCAGTAGGCGGTGAGGTGGCCGAACGTGACGTCATCGAGCGCGTTCACCTCGCGGTCGAGGGGCAGGTAGAGGCCAACCTTGCGGAAGAATCGATCGGTTTCGAGCAGTTCGGGCTTGTCGGCAATGCGCTCGGCCGAACGGCCATATGCCAGCGCCCGCGCAAACAACATCTGCGTGGGGCGATCGAGCGCATGCAGAAACCCCAACCCATAGAGGGCATCGCGCCACGTCTGCGCCGAGATGTGGGGGACGCCGTTATCGTCGCGGGCAGCGGTAAAATGCCGCCTCGCATGCTTGATCTGCAGGGGCTTCATAGAAGAAAGGATAGATTATCGTGGGGGCCCCGCGGCGCGAAGCTCAAGCTGCGCCAGAGCCAATTCCCGCTAGCACTTGCGGCTGGAAAGAGGAGGTCGGGCGGTTCAGGTCAGGAGCTCGTCCACCACGCGGCCGTAGCTGAGGGGGAGCGGCCGGCCCTGTAAATCGTGCATGGTTTGCTGGGGGTCGATCCCCAGGGCGTGCAGCACGGTGGCCGAAAGATCGTCGGGACGCACGGGATCGGACGCCGGCAGACCACCATCGCGATTGCTGGCGCCATGCACGTAGCCGGCACGGATGCCGCCCCCCGCCAGCCCGATCGACTGGCAGAAGCCCCAATGATCGCGTCCCGCCAGGCGATTGATCTTGGGCGTGCGGCCAAACTCGCCAAACCAGGTGACGAGCGTTTCGTCGAGCAGGCCGCGCTCGGCGAGATCATCGAGCAGCGTGGACATCGCGCGATCGAATGCCGGCAGCAGATGCTTGCTCAAGCGGCGATGTTGGTCCTGGTGCGTGTCCCAACTCTGGTCGTCGGTATTGCGCGGCGAGTTCCAGTAGACCGTCACCAGCGGCACGCCCGACTCGACAAGCCGCCGCGCCAGCAGCAGTGCCTGCGCAAAATGGTGCTGGCCGTAGCGCTCGCGCAGCTTCGCGGGTTCGCGCGCAAGATCGAAGGCGGCTTCCGTGTCGCGCGACTGGAGCAGGTCGAGCGCACGGCGATAGTAGGCATTCACCGTGCGAGGTTCTTGAGCCCGGTCGAGATAGGCGGCCTGCGCGTCGATTACGTCGCGCAATCCCACGCGGGCAGAGAGCCGACCTCGCGAGACTCCGTTGGCGAGCGCCAGCGCCGGCACGCGAAAGCCCGGCTCGGTCAGGTCTCCCAGCACGGTGAAGGGCTCGTGTGCCTCGCCCAGGAAACCGGCCCCCTGCCCTGGCACGGGCAACCCATCGCCATCGTTGACGATCGACGGCAGATGGACGTACCCCGGCAAGTGTGCCGGATGCGCCAGGTACCGCGAGGCGCTCGCGCCGAGATTCGGCACATCGTCCGGCTCGGGATGCCGGAGCGTGCCGGGACTGCGATGCACGTGCCCGGTGAGCGCGTGGTAGGCGCTTGTCCCGTGATTGACGCCTTCGTGCGTGAAGCTGCGGACGATCGTATAGCGGTCGGCCCGCGCCGCCATCTGCGGCAGGTGCTCGCAATAGAACACGCTGGGAAGCGCCGTGGAGATCGGTCGAAAGTCGCCGCGGACGCCGTCGGGCGCGGCGGGCTTGAGATCCCACGTTTCTTGCCCACTGGGGCCACCCCACAAAAAGCACTGAATGCAGGCCTTGGCGGTAGGAGAACGTTTGCTCCGAGCCGAAACGTTCCCACGCTCGGCGGCCTGCAGCAGTTGGGGCCACGCGGCGCCCAGCGTGCCCAGCGCGCCGACCTCGAGCCAGCGGCGGCGCGTCAGCCCGTCGCAAAGCCGCACGCCCGTGTGCTCGAGCCGCAACATGGCACCCCACCACGGAAAGAGGCCGCGTGAAACCGTGGCCGCATTGTACGGGGGTGCCCCCCAGGCTACCAAGCAGTTTTCACCGTGTGGCCACGCGCGAAAAGACTAGGCGGCGTCGACCGGAATCAGCTTCGGCAGGCGATAGTGCGTGCCGTGGACCGTGGTATGGCGCCGGCACAACTCGTCGAAGTCGTGCCGCAAGAAGTCGAACGGCGCGAGGTCGGGCTTCCTCGCCAGCCAGCGATCGACCAGCCGCGCGACCTGGGCATCGAACGAACGCTGCGAACGCCCGTGGGCGAAACAACGCCCGGAAAAACGGCGCAGATCGCCGTTGAACTCCGGGCCGATGTGCCACATTTCGTGGACGATCGTCAGGAGCTTTTCCCGCCAGGGGTTCTCGCAGAAGCGTGGCAGGTAGAGACTCAACACGTAGAGCAGCTCTTGGCCCGACTCGTCGAGACAGCGCTCGACGCGATAGTGCCGCCCGCGACGCCGGCCGATGCGTGCGCCACCTTCGAAGCGTAGCGGCGTGAGCGTGGCCTGCAAACCGAAACGCCCTTCGGCGCGGCTACGGCAAAGACTGACCCCCACGCGCCGCATATCGATATGCGCAAGCTCGTCCACCTGGCGGGCGAGCTCGCTACAAAGACGGCGCACCTCGGCCGTAAAGTCGAGCCCGAGCGTTGCGCGTGCATTCGTCGAACTGGTGCGCGCCACGAGGTCCTCCTGACCAGGCCGACACCTCGTTACGAACGAGCGGGCAGAACTAGTTCTTGCCGGCCGGTTCTTCGCTGAAGCTGGGAGCCTGCGACTTCTGAGCCGTGCGATCGCGAACGCCCACGAACTCGATGATCGCACGCGTGCCGGCATCGCCCAGGCGGGGCTTGGCCAGACGCAGGATGCGGGTGTAGCCCCCCGGTCGATCGGCGAATCGGGGCGCCACGGTCGAGAACAACACGCGGACGGCCTGCTTGTTGCCGAGCAAGACCAGGGCCCGGCGACGAGCGGCCACCACCGGCGCCATGGCCTGTGCCCACTGGCGCCACTGCGGGCTCTTGCGCCATTCGCGCCACTGGCTGCTACCGCGCTCGGCCGTGGTGCCGAACTGGGCGGCGGCCTCCATCTGCGGCAGCGCCTTGCGGGCGATCGTGATGCACTTTTCCACGCGCGGACGGACTTCCTTGGCCTTTTCGAGCGTCGTGATGACGCGGCCACGGACCTTCGGCGCGCCGACCTGGTCCTCGTCCTCGAGTTCGGTCAGGAACAGGCTGCTGGCCAGATTCTTGATCATGGCCCGCATGTGAGTGGGAGTGCGGCCGAGAATGCGGCCTCGTCTGCGATGTCGCATGGCAGTTCTTGTCAGTGGCTAGTGGTCGGTAGTCTGTGGACAGTCAGGCACTTTTCTCAGGCCGACGACGACATGGACGGCAATCGCATGCCGAGACGCAAGCCGAGCTCGGAGAGCTTCTCGCGTACTTCGTTGAGCGTCGTCTCGCCGAAGTTGCGCACTTCGAGCAATTGATCTTCGGACCGGGAGACAAGATCGCGCACGGAGTTGATATTTTCCGACTCGAGGCAGTTCGTGGCACGCACGGAGAGACTCAACTCGGCAATGCTCATGTTGAGCTTGGCCTCGAGCGCCGCGTCCCCCGTGCCCGACAGGCCGCGGGCCTGCGTGTGGATCGACGAGCCGAGCTCGTGATACTGCACGAACGGATTCAGGTGCTTGCGGAGAATCTTGGCCGCCTCGACCAGCGCCATCTCGGGATGGACCGTGCCGTTGGTCCAGATCTCGAGCGTGAGCTTGTCGTAATTCGTCTTCTGGCCGACGCGCGTCTCCTCGATCTCGTAGCGCACGCGGGTCACGGGGCTGTACACGGCGTCGATCGGAATGATGCCGATCTCCTGCACGTTCGCGCTGTGCTCGGTGGCGGGAATGTAGCCGCGGCCGTTCTCGATCACCATGTCGATCTGCAATGGCACGTCGGCCGTCAGCGTGGCGATCACGTGATCCTTGTTGAACACCTTGACCGATTCGTCCTCGATCACGTCGGCGCCCGTCACCACGCCCTTGGTCTTGCGGTCGATCTGGATGACCTTGGTCTGCTCGCTGTAGTTCTTCACGATCAGCGACTTGATATTGAGGACCACGTCGGTCATGTCCTCGACGACGCCGGGCAGCGTGGTGAACTCGTGCTGCGCGCCGTGGATCTTGATCTGCGTGATGGAGCTGCCCTCGAGGCTCGAGAGCAGAATCCGCCGCAGACTATTGCCGATCGTCGCCCCAAAGCCGCGCTCGAAAGGCTCGGCAACAAACTTTCCATAAGTGGAAGTGAGGGTCGAACGGTCGCACGTCACGATACTGGGAAGTTCCAGACCGCGCCATCGAATACGCATGGAAAGCCTCCGTGAGCAAACAGCGGCTCAAGTAAAATCCACCGGTAAAGTCGGGCGGGGGGCCGGTGGCGATTCGTTCCTGTTTGTGGGCGGGTCGCGGCGCTCGCGCCACGTTCCCGTTGCGCCAGGGCGGCGCTACTGCGAGCAAAGCTCGATGATCAACTGCGTCTGCACGGCGATCGATACGTCGTCGTTCTCCGGCAGGCGGTTCACGCGACCTTCGGGCAAGTCTCCGTCGACCCGGCTGAGGAAGTCGGGCACCTGACGTTGACTCTCTGCCAGATTCGCGTGAACCAGATTCAAACTCTTCGTGCGATTCTTGACGCGGACGACGTCGCCCGGTCGCACCAGGTAGCTGGGAATATCGACGCGGCGGCCGTTCACCGTGATGTGGCCGTGCGACACCAATTGGCGCGCCTGGGCGCGGCTCTGGCCGAAACCCAAGCGATGCACCACGTTATCCAAGCGGCGCTCGAGCAGGCTCATCAGCGATTCGCCGGTGTTGCCCTTCGAGCGGCTGGCTTCCGCGAAGTAGAGGCGGAACTGCCGCTCGAGCACGCCGTAATAGTGCTTGACCTTCTGCTTCTCGCGCAGGTGGGTGCCGTAATCGGTCTGCTTGCCGCGGCGCGATTGCTGCTGTCCGGGGGGGGAGTCGCGGCGTTCAACCGCACACTTCGGCGTATCGCAACGCGTTCCCTTGAGAAACAGCTTGATGCCCTCGCGGCGGCAGAGGCGGCAGACTGCTCCAGTTTGTCGAGCCATGCGTAATTCCGGTTCGTCTCAGTGATCGTTTCTAGTGCGATTCCGTCAATGTGCTACAGCCAGTGTGCGGTCGCGGCGAGACCGCACGACCCTACACGCGCCGCTTCTTGGGGGGACGGCAACCATTGTGGGGCAACGGCGTGATGTCTTCGATCGATTTGATTGTCAGCCCGGCGCTTTGCAGGGCGGTAATGGCGCTCTCGCGGCCGCTGCCCGGCCCCTTCACCCTGACCTCGACCTCTTTGACGCCAAACTTCTGCGCCTTCTCGGCAGCCTGTTGCGCGGCGCTCTGTCCGGCGAAGGGGGTGCTCTTGCGGCTCCCCTTGAAGCCACTGGTGCCGGCGCTGGCCCAGCAGAGGGTGTCACCCTTGGTATCGGTGATGGTGACCGTCGTGTTGTTGAACGTCGCCTTGATGTAGGCGATGCCCGCGGTCACGTTGCGGCGTACTTTGCGGCGTTTGGCTTTACCCACGTTGGGCGTGCTCCTCGTAAATGAATTGGCGGGGGGGTCAGGGGGCGGGCCGGCGGACTAACGCAGGTCCTTCACACCCTTCTTTCCGGCGACCGTCTTCTTTGGACCCTTGCGGGTGCGGGCGTTGGTGCGGGTGCGCTGACCGCGAACCGGCAGGCCGCGGCGATGACGGACACCCCGATAGCAATTGATGTCGCGCAGGCGGGCGATGTTCTGCGCGGTCTGACGACGAAGCTGCCCCTCGACGACGTAGTCCTTGTCGAGCAAGGCGGCCAGACGGCCGAGCTCGTCCTCGTGCAGCTCGCGTGCCTTGGCCTGGGGGTTGACCCCGGCCTTGTGGCACAACTCGCGCGCGACCTTCGGGCCGACGCCATAGAGGTACGTCAGCGAAACGATCGTCGGACGATCGTTCGGAATATCAACACCCAACAAACGCGGCATGTTTAGAAATCCTGTACGTAATCTCTCGTCGAGGTAGCGACGAGTGGCGCCGGCGTGCGCGGTAGCGCGAACGGCGGAAAATCAGCCCTTCGGCGAGCCCGACCGAACCCAGGGGCGGGAAGCACACGCGTGGCAGATCATCCTTGGCGCTGCTTATGGCGGGGGTTTGAGCAGATCACGTAGACGACGCCCCGACGGCGCACAATCTTGCAGTGCTCGCAGACCCGCTTGACACTGGCGCGGACTTTCATGGCGGCTCTTCTGACTATCGCTTCCGAGTTTGGTCGAAAGCGCCTAAGTATAAGCGTCTTTGAGGCCGGTGTGCAAGCCACCCCCGGCACGGAATTTGCCCCGATTTTGGACCGCGGACGGCCCGTCCTCGTCGTTACACCTCTTCGCCCTCGCGCGGAGGGCCGGTCAGCACGAACGGCCCATCCTCGGTCATGGCGATCGTATGCTCGAAATGAGCACTGGGGAGCCCATCCTGCGTGGCTTGCGTCCAATGGTCGGACAGCTCCCGCACCCGCTTCGTGCCCATGTTCACCATCGGCTCGACCGCGATGACCAGCCCCGGCTCGATCCGGAAGTCGCTCGAATGCCGCAGCGAACTGCTGGCGAAATTCGGTACCTGCGGATCCTCGTGCATCTCGCGTCCGATGCCGTGGCCGACGAAACTCTCGACCACGCTGAACCCCGCCCCTTTGACGTACGATTCCATCTGCGCGGCGACCTCGCTCCAACGGCTCTTCTTGCCCATCAGATCGATCGCCAGCTTCAACACTCCTTCGGTGATCGTCAGCAGGTTGGCTACCTTCGGCTCGACCTGGCCCACCGGGTGCGTATAAGCCGAGTCGCCACACCAGCCGTCGAGACGGCAGCCCGTGTCGATGCTGATCACATCCCCCTCGCGCAGCACGCGCGGGCCGGGAATGCCGTGTACCACTTCTTCGTTGACCGAGATGCAGCTCACCGCCGGGAAGGGCACCTTGCCCGGCACCCCCTTGAACAGGGGCACCGCATGCTTCTCGGCAAAGAACTTCTCGATGGCGGCGTCGATCTCGCCCGTCGTGACCCCCGGACGCACCATCTGCGCGGCGATCTGGTGGGCGCCCCACACGACGAGGCCCGCCCTGCGCATCAGGCCGATTTCACGAGGAGAACGCAGATTCGTCACTTGGCGCCCTCTCCTCGCTCGTGGCTCTGCACCGCTTCGATAATGCGTTGAAAGACTTCGTCCGGCGTGCCGCCCCCGTTCACCGCCACCAGCAAACCGCGGTCGCGATAGTAGTCGGACAAGGGCTTGGTCTGATCGCGATAGGCGCGGAAGCGCTCGCGGATCACCTGCGGGTGATCGTCGGCGCGGCCGCGCTGCGCGAGACGTTCGAGCAATGTTTCCTCGGAGACTTGCAACTCAAGCACCAGGTCGAGCGGTGTTTTCAAATCGGACAAAAACTTGTCAAGCGAAACAGCCTGCCCCTGCGTGCGGGGAAAACCGTCGAACAAATAACCCGTTTCGCAGTCGGGCTTCGACAGACGCTCGCCCACCAACTGCAGGATCAACGGATCGGGCACGAGTCGACCGCTCGACAGGTACTCGGTCGCCAACGAACCGATGCGTGTCTTCTGTTGAATCGCCGCCCGCAACATGTCGCCGGTCGAAATGTGCGGAATGCGAAGATGGCGGACGATCCGCTCGGACTGCGTCCCCTTGCCAGCGCCCGGGGGACCAATAAGCACGATACGCATCGTCCGAGTCTCCGCCGCAGCGCGGCCGGGGAACTCCCGCGCCCCCCGGCTCCCAGCTTGTCTGGGCGTCACTTTTCCAAGAGGCCACGATAGTTTCGCATGACAAGGTGGCTGTCGATCTTCTGCACGAGGTCGAAGGCAACACTCACCGCGATCAGCAAGCCCGTTCCACCGTAGAAGCTGGCCACCAACGGATCGATGCCCATCGCCGCCGAAACGATCGTCGGCGTGATGGCCACGAGCGCCAGGAAGCCCGCCCCCACGTAAGTAATGCGCACGGTGACTTTTTCCAGGTAATCCGCCGTCCGCTTGCCGGGCCGATAACCGGGAATGAAGTTGCCGAAGTCCTTCAGATTGTTCGCCATATCCTTCGGATTGAAGGTAATCGCGGTCCAGAAGTAACAGAAGAAGTAGATCAGCAACACGTACAACAGGTTGTACATGAACGACGTGCCACGCGAGAAGGAATCGGACAGCGTCCGCCAGATCGGCGAAGCCGTGTAGTTGGCCAACAGCGTGAAGAGCATCTGGGGGAACATGAGCAGACTGCTGGCGAAGATGATCGGCATCACGCCGGCCTGATTCACCCGCAACGGCAGATACTGGCGTCCGCCCGAACCGAACACCCGGCGTCCACGCACGTGCTTGGCGCTCTGCATCGGAATGCGACGCTGGCCCTGGGTGATGAACACCACCCCCACGACCACCGCCACGAACAACGCGGCCAGGACGAGCAAGGTCTCGGGGCCAACCCCCGTGCCCCCCAACTCGAAGCCTTCCTTCACCAGCGGGCCGATCAAGCGCCAACCGGCGGCCGGCATCTGAGCCAGAATGCCCGCCATGATCAACAAGCTGATGCCGTTGCCGATGCCATACTCGTCGATCTGCTCGCCCAGCCACATCAAGAAGACGGTGCCGGCGGTCATCGTCAGAATGGCGACGATCCACCAGGGGAACCAGAGGCCGCCACTGGCGTTGAGGAACATGTCATCCTGGCGGATGAGCTGATAGTCCTGCAGCCACTTCACGTAGAACCAGCTTTGCCCCAGGCAGATCACCACCGTGGCATAGCGGGTATATTCATTGATCTTCTTGCGCCCCGTCTCGCCTTCTTTCTGCAACTGCTCGAGCGGCGTCCAGACGCTGCCCAGCAACTGGAAGATAATCGAGGCCGAGATGTAGGGCATGATGCCCAGGCCGAAGATGGTGGCCTGATTCAACTGCGTGGCGCTAAAGACCGCCACCTGTTGCATCATCGCGCCGAGACCCTGGTTGGCCTGCGACGAGAAGAGGGCCTTCATGGCCGCCGGATCGGCGACCGGCAGCGGTATCCACCAGCCGACCCGATAGATGGCCAGCAGCATGAGCGTCAGCAGGATCTTCTGCCGCAACTCGGGAATGGTAAAGACGACGCGAAGTTTCTCGAGCATGAGTCGATCCGTCCTGGGGCCCTCTGGCCGAAACCGCAAAACGCCATCCGTGCCGTGGCGAAATCCGGCCTAAGTGTAACCGCTCACGGCCCTTGTCGAAAAGGCGACTCCGCCCGTCGATTCAGACTCTCGTCCCTGCCAGACTGCCTGTCTGGAATTCCAGGTCTGGAACTACTTCTTGGCGGCCGCCTTGCGCTTCTCCCCCTTCACGACCGGGGCGGCGCCTGGCAACTCGATCACCTCGCCCCCCGCCTGCGCGATCTTGTCGCGGGCCGATTGGCTGAAGCGATGGGCCGAAATCTTCAATTTCTTCTTCAATTCGCCGTTGCCCAGGATCTTCAACTGGTCGAAGCGCCCCGTGGCCAGCCCCTGCTCGCGGACGGCGTCTGGGGTCACCTCGGCGCCCTGGTCGAAGGCGGCCTCGAGTTGGCTGACATTCACCGCCGCCACGACCAGCGCCCAACGGTTGTTGAAGCCGCGCTTGGGAATCCGCCGAGCCAGGGGGAGCTGACCGCCTTCGAAGGCCGGGTGCTGGCTCCAGCCGGCAAGCTGGCCCTGACCCTTGTGGCCGCGCGTGCTCGTCTTGCCACGGCCCGATCCCGTGCCACGACCGATGCGCTTGCGACGCTTGTGCTTTTTAATACCGCGATGGACTTGATCCAAATTCATGACAAGCTGACTCCGCGCAGGCGTTCCACTTCCTGGCGGGTACGCAATTGCTGCAGGGCGGCAATTGTCGCTTTCACCAGATTGACCGGATTGCTACTGCCAAAACTCTTCGTGAGAATATCGTGGATACCGGCCGCTTCGCACACGGCGCGAACGCTGGCGCCGGCAATCACGCCCGTACCCGGGCTGGCCGGCACGAGCACGACGCGAGCCGCGCCGTACTGTCCCTTGACGATGTGGGGAATGGTGCCCCCTTCGAGGGCCACCTCGAACATATTGCGGCTGCCGTCCTTGACGGCCTTTTCGACCGCCGGCGGCACTTCGTTGGCCTTGCCGTAGCCCCACCCCACCTTCGCCCGGCCGTTGCCGACGACCACCATCGCCGCGAAGCTGAAGCGGCGACCACCCTTGACCACGGCGGCGCAACGCTTGATCTTCACGACCTTGTCAATCAACTCTCCGCGGTTCGATTCGCTCGACACGATTGGATGGCTCCGCAAAATAGGGCGATCGCCGGGGGCGCTCGCCTGGTCTGGCCGCCCGTCACCGGGCCGCCGGGGGGATACGTCTTAGTTCTCTTCAGGTAATTCGTCGTCCCGTCGGGCTGCTTAGAACGACAAACCGGCGCCGCGGGCCGCATCGGCCAGCGCGGCCACGCGGCCGTGGTATTGATATTCTCGGCGGTCGAAGCAGACCTGCTTCACGCCCGCGGCCAAGGCCTTCTCGGCGATCGCGCGACCGACCACTTCCGCCGCCGCCTTGTTGCCGCCGTACTTCAACGTGCCACGCAACGAGCCATCCTGCGTGCTGACCGACATGAGGGTCCGCCCCTCGCTGTCGTCGATCACCTGCGCCGCGATGTTCTTGTGGCTGCGATACACGGCCAGGCGGGGACGTTCGGCGGTCCCCTTCAGGCGCTTGCGCACTCGAAAACGGCGTCGCTTGCGTTGCCGGAAAATCGTCTTGTCGTGATTCACTGGAGTCGCCTCGTTGTCGTCGGGGCTCGTGCGACGCCCACCGGCGTCGGGCCGCTCGAACGTCGGGATCGATTGCTTACTTCACCACTGCCTTGCCGGCCTTGCGACGGACCGCTTCGCCTTCATAACGCACGCCCTTGCCCTTGTAGGGCTCTGGCTTGCGAATCGAGCGAATCTCGGCCGCAAACTGACCGACCAACTGCTTGTCGATGCCCTTGATCAGCACGTGCGTCTGATCGGGGCAGGTCACCGTCAGCCCCGGTGGAATCTTCGTGTGGACTTCGTTCGCGAAGCCGACACGCACCTGCAGCACGTCCTTCTGTACGGCCGCCAAATAGCCGACCCCCACGATCTCGAGCCGCTTCTCGTAGCCCTGCGTGACGCCGACGATCATGTTCTGGATCATGGCGCGAGTCAGGCCGTGCAACGATCGCGAGAGCCGGTCCTCCGACTTGCGCGAGACGCGCATTTCGTTCGCGCCGGCGTCGGCCTCGACCGTCACTTCGGGACGGAACTCCCAGGAGAGCTTCCCGAGCGGACCTTCAATCGAGACGGTGCGTCCCTCGATGCCGGCCTTGACGCCGCCGGGAATGGAAACCGGTTTCTTGCCGATACGGGACATGACGAATGAGCCTTGTCGTTACGTGTTCGTGTTTGCTACAGGCGGGTGCGTGCTGCTGGCAACTAGTACAACTCGCACAACACTTCGCCCCCCAGCTTGCGCTGTCGCGCCTCGCGGTCGCTGATCACGCCGCGGCTGGTGCTGATGATCGAGATGCCCAGGCCGTTCAACACCGGCCGCAGCGTGCCGTGGCCGCTGTACACGCGGCGCCCCGGCTTGCTGACGCGGCGAATGTGCCGAATGACGCGCTCGCCGTTCGGTCCGTACTTGAGGTGAATGCGCAACTGCTTCACCGGCTGGGATTCGACTTCTTCCCAGTCCCAGATGTAGCCTTCGCGCTTGAGCACCTCGGCGAGGCCGCGCTTCACTTTGGAAACCGGCATCTCGACATGAGGGCGTTCGACGCGCACCGCATTGCGGAGACGGGTCAACATGTCGGCAATCGGGTCGGTCATCATCGTCGTGCGGTTCCCTTACCAACTGGCCTTCTTCACGCCCGGAATCAGGCCATCGTTCGCCAGATTCTTGAAGCAGATGCGGCAGATTCCGAACTTGCGATACACGGCACGCGGCCGGCCGCACAACAGACAGCGACGCACGAGCCGAGTGGAAAACTTCGGCTTCCGCTTCGCCATCGCGATTTTCGATTTGCTGGCCATCGAATGTCCTGTTCGTCGTTATGTCCCGCGGCCGCCATTCGACCCGGGCAAGTCAGTGATTTCGCTCACGCGCTTCCGCCACTCAGGCGGCGCCGGCCTTTTGACCCTCGGGCGCCTTGAAGGGCATGCCAAAGCCGCGGAGCAATTCCCGCGACTCGTCGTCGCTATTCGTCGAGATGACCATCGTGATGTTCATCCCCTGCACGCGGGTGTACTTGTCCGGATTCAATTCCGGGAACACGAGCTGCTCGGACAGCCCCATGTTGTAGTTCCCCCGGTGGTCGAAACCGTCCGGATCGAGACCGCGGAAGTCGCGCACGCGCGGGATCGCGACCGAGATCAGTCGATCGAGGAACTCGTACATCCGGGCGCCACGCAGCGTGGCCTTGCAGCCGATCTGCTGGCCTTCGCGGAGTTTGAACCCGGCGATCGAGGTGCGGGCCTTCGTGATCACCGGCTTCTGACCGACGATCTGTGTCAGGGCCGACACCGCGTCCTCGAGATGTTTCTTCTCGCTGATCGCGCTGCCCACTCCCATATTGACGACGATCTTCTGCAACCGGGGCAGCGAATGGCGATTCGTGCGGCCCAGCTTCGTGGCGAGCGCCGGAAGCAGTTCCTTCTCGTAGCGTTCTTGCAGACGTGGTTTCATGGCTTATCTTTCGCCGGCGCGTCGGCCGGCCGCGCTTCCGCGTTCCTACTTTTTCTGGGCGTGGGCAGCACGAGCGGGAGCAAGCTGCCCCGCCGCGGCTCCGCACTTCTTGCAAAATCGTTCCTTGCTGCCGTCGGCCAGGTAGCGGGCACCGGTCCGACTGGGCTTGCCGCACGAGGGGCACACCAGCAGCACGTTCGACAGCGAGATCGGCATCTCCTTCGAGAGCCGCCCTCCCTGCGGATTGCGCTGGCTGCGACGGACGTGCTTGTACACGCGATTCACGCCCTCGACCACCAGCTTGCCCGCCGCGCGATCGACCACGAGCACCTTGGCCCGGGCGCCGCGATCGTCGCCGGTGATGACTTCGACGGTATCGTTGACTCGAATATGCATGGTTAAATCACCTCGCTCGCGAGGCTCACAATCTTCATGAAATTGCGTTCACGCAGCTCGCGGGCCACCGCGCCGAAGATGCGCGTGCCACGCGGGTTCTGGTCGTTGTCGATCAGCACCAGGGCATTACTGTCGAAGCGGACGTAGCTGCCGTCGGGCCGACGCGTCGGCTTGCGGCAACGCACGATCACCCCCTTGACCACGGCACCTTTTTTGATGTCGCTGCCGGGAATGACGCTCTTCACGCTACAGACGATGATGTCCCCCAGCCCCGCCGTGCGACGGTGGGTACCGCCAAGGACCTTGATGCACATGACTTCCTTGGCACCGGTGTTGTCGGCCACGGTAAGCCGCGTTTGCATCTGGATCATGGTTCACGCACCTAAACTCTTCGTATCGTTCTTGCCTGCTCGCACTCGCCGCGAGGCGAGGAGCGCACGTCCCGCTATTTCTGCTCGGCCGCCGCTGCTGCTGCCGCCGCCGCCTCGGCCTTGGCCGCGGCACGCATGGCCGCGATATCGACCGCCCGGCTCTTGCTCACCACGCGTACCAGCTCCCAGCGCTTGTTCGCCGAGCGGGGCCGGCACTCGACGATCTCGACCGTGTCGCCCAGGTGCGACTCTTCCTGCTCGTCGTGAACGTGGCAGCGCGTGCGGCGACGCATGTACTTGCCGTACTTCGCGTGCTTGACGAGCCGCTCGATCGAGACGCGCCGCGACTTCGGGGCACTGTCGCTCGTGACGACTCCGATGACGACTTTCTTCGGCATGGTGATTCTTTCCTGCACTCTCGGGCATCGACCGGCAGCGGAGAGGCCACCTGTCGCCGACGCGACACGCTAGTTGCTGCTCGCCGCCTTGGCGGCACGCTGGCCTTGAATGGTCTTGATCCGGGCAATCAATCGACGGTAGGAACGCTTCTCGCTCGAACCGCTGGTCCGTTCGGTGTGCGAGCGCACCCGCAGGCGAAACAAATGCTCGACCGCATCCTTGAGCGTCAGCCCCAGTTGCTCGTCGCTCATGTCCCGCAATTCTTTGGCCTTGGCCATCGCTTCACACTCACTCTCGAAATCTGTCTCGTCTCGTCGTCCGGTCCCGCCGGCCTGGCCTACACGGCCCGCCGCCGCACGAATCGCACGCGCACGGGCATCTTGTGCGCCAGGCGCTGGAAGCACAGACGCGCGGCCTCTTCCGCGACCCCGGAGATCTCGAACAGCACGGTGCCCGGCTTGATCACCGCCGCCCAGAACTCCGGCTCCCCCTTACCCTTACCCATGCGGGTTTCGAGCGGGATCGACGTGATCGGCTTATGCGGGAACACGCGGACGTAGAGCCGGCCCTCGGTGCGCAGGTACTGCTGCGCCGCGATACGACCCGCCTCGATCGTCTGGGCGCTCAGCCATCCGCCCTGCGTCGCCTGCAAGCCGAAGTCGCCAAACACCACGCGATTGCCGCGCTGGGCTTCACCTCTTATACGCCCTCTTTGGCTTTTTCGGTGCTTGACTCTCTTGGGCATCAGGGCCATCGAGCGTCTCCTGATCTTCGTGATACATGCCTTGGTTGACCCACACCTGGACGCCAATGTGTCCCTGCGCGGTCTTCGCCTCGGCGAAACCGTAATCGATCTTGGCGCGGAGCGTCGAAAGCGGGATCGAGCCCGCATTCTGCTTCTCGCACCGCGACATCTCGGCGCCACCCAGGCGGCCAGAGAGCTGAATCTTGATCCCCTTGGCGCCCGCTTCCATCGTCTGCTCGAGCGACCGTTTCATCGTCCGGCGGAAGCTGGCTCGCTTGCCCAACTGCTCGGCGATGTCCTCGGCCACGAGCTGACCCTGAATCTCGGGTCGCGCGACCTCTTCAATCTTGATGTTCACGCGGCGGTGAATCAGCCCCTGCAAACGCTCCTGCAGACGCTCCACTTCCTGCCCCTTGCGGCCGATGATCACACCGGGCCGGGCCGTGAAGAGCACCACCTTCACCTCGTCCCGCGTCCGCTCGATCTCGATCTTCGGAATGCCCGCGTAGCGGTATTCCTTCTTGATGAACTTGCGGATCTTGTGGTCTTCGACCAGCAGTTCCGCGAATTCGCGCTTCGACGCGAACCAGCGGCTCTTCCAGCCCACCATGATGCCGGTGCGAAAACCAACGGGATTGACTTTTTGTCCCATCGAACTTGTTCCTGGCGGTTCACCCGGTGCGAGACCGGGCTCGACTCATTCTTGATCGGGCTCACCCACGGAAACACGAATGTGGCACGAACGCTTCTTGATGAGAAACGCCATGCCTCGCGCTCGCGGACGCACGCGCTTCAGCATCGGACCACCATCGACGCGGGCGTCGGTGACGATCAGGTTGTTCACGTTCTGGGCGCGGCGATCCTCGGCGTTGCCCAAGGCACTCTTCAGCACCTTCTCGACCAATCGCGCCCCTCGCTGCGGCTGATAACGCAGCAGATCGAGCGCCTCGTCGGCATGCTTGCCGCGAATCAGATCCGCCAGCGGACGCACCTTGCGGGCACTCATCCGGGCGAAGCGATAGGTCGCTGTGTAGGCCATGGCTTTCGTCCTTACCGAATCGACTGACGTGTATTCCAACCGGCCGGACCCCAGCCCGGCGCGCGCCCCGCGCGACTAACGCTTGCCCTTGCTGCCGTGACCACGGAAAGTGCGGGTCGGGGAAAACTCGCCCAGCTTGTGCCCCACCATCTCCTCGGTCACGAAAACGCGCTCGTGATTTCGGCCGTTGTGGACCATGAACGTATGCCCGACGAACTCCGGCACGATCGTGCAGGCGCGAGCCCAAGTCTTGATCGGTTCCTTCGCCCCCGTTTCGTTCAATCGCTCGACCTTGAGGTAGAGCTTCGGGTCAACGAACGGTCCCTTCTTGAGCGAGCGTCCCATCGGTTGTGCGACTCCGCCGATCTTGCGACCGGCCACAGGTTCTCGTTGGTTCCATCGCGGGCAGCCGGATGGCCGCCACGAACTTCATTCTCGTTACTTGATCAGCTTCAACAGGCCATAGCGGCGCGAACGGCGACGACGCACGATCGCGGCATTCGATGGCTTGCGGCGGTTACGCGTGGCACCACCCTTGGCCGACTTGCCGGTCGGACTGACCGGGTGACGCCCACCCTTCGTACGGCCTTCACCACCACCGTGCGGATGGTCGATCGGATTCATCGCCGTGCCACGCACGTGCGGGCGGCGACCGAGCCAACGCGTGCGGCCCGCCTTGCCCAACACCACGTTCATGTGGTCGGCGTTGCCGACGACCCCGATCGTGGCGCGGCAGTTGGCCGGCACGCGACGAATTTCGCCGCTCGGCAGCGTGATCTGCGCCCAGTCGGCATCGCGGGCAGCCAGCGTCGCCCCCACACCCGCCGAACGACAGAGACGAGCACCGCGACCAGGCTGCAGCTCGATGTTGTGAATGGCGATCCCCAACGGAATGTTCTTCAGCGGGAGGCAGTTGCCCACCGACGGGGGCGCCTCGGGACCGCTCATCACCTCGACGCCGACCTCGAGACCCACCGGGGCGACGATGTAACGCTTCTCGCCGTCGACATAGTGCAACAGGGCGATTCGGGCACTGCGGTTCGGATCGTACTGGATCGAGGCCACGCGGGCCGGCACGCCATCCTTGTTGCGGCGGAAGTCGATCAGGCGATACATCCGCTTGTGACCACCACCACGATGACGCGCGGTGATCTTGCCCTGGTTATTGCGACCCCCCGTCTTGCGCTTCGGGACGAGCAGGCTCTTCTCCGGGCGCGCGCCCTTGGTAATCTCGGCGAAGTCACTGACCGAAGCGCCGCGTCGTCCGGGCGAGGTCGGGTTGTAGCGTCGAATTCCCATGGCACTCTCGTTTCAAATCCGTGTGTTCTGCTTGCGGCTATCCGGCATCGAACAGCCACTCTTGGCCCCGCCGGCGCTTCACCGGCTTAGAAGAAGTCGATGCGATGCTCCGAATCGAGCTTTACGATCGCCTTCTTCCAATCGCGGGTGCGGCCGGCGCGAAACCGGCTGCGGCGAGCCTTGCCCTTGCGGTTCTGCGTGTTCACGCCGATGACCTTCACCTCGAACATCTCTTCGACGGCGCGGCGGACATCGTCCTTCGTCGCCAGTCGATTGACCTCGAAGGCATAGGCATTGTGCCGCGACGAGCGATGCACACCTTTTTCGGTCACGAGCGGACGGACCAGCACCTGGTGCGGCTCGAGCGTGAGACTGGTTTCATTGACTTGGCGGGCCATCGTTCTTCCTCTGCGTGCCCAGGCGGCACGGCGTAGCCATTTTCGTTATGCCTTCGACTTCGCACGCAGCGCGTCGAGCGCCGCCTTGGTGACCAGCATGCGGCGGGGGGACAACACATCGAGGGCATTGAGCTCCGCAGCCGGCGAAACCGATACCCGGGCGATGTTGCGAGCGCTGCGATAGACGTTCGCGTCGTGCGCCGCCGTGGTGACCAGCAGGCTGCCACCTTCGAGCTTCAGGGCCTTGATGATCGCGGCCATGTCCTTCGTGCGCGGCGTCGAGAACGACAAATCGTCGATCACCGTCACCTGCTGGCTGCGAAGCTTCGAAGCAACCGCCATCCGCGTCGCCGCCTGCAACATCTTGCGCGGCAGGCGATAGCTGAAATCGCGCGGACGCTTGGCGAAGATGTGACCGCCGCCACGACGAACACCGCTGCGACGCGAACCGGCCCGGGCATTGCCCGTACCCTTCTGGCGATACATCTTCTTCGTCGAGCCGGCCACCTCGGCACGGCTCTTCGAGCGGAACGAGCCCTGGCGGAGATTCGCCTGGTACATCACAACCGCATCGTGCAGAAGCTGCTTGTTGATGCGCGGAGCGAATTCGGCGGGGTCGAACTCGTAGCGACCCACCTCTTTGCCCGCTCGATCGAAGACTGGCAAGCTGACCATGATTTCCGTCCAGTGCCCGGGGCACCCAATTTCTCGTTCGCTGCGGCCCACTCGGGGCACGACCCTGGCCACACGCCTGGCGGCGAAACTACACCTTGTTCGTCGTGCGAATGACCACAAAACCGCCGTTCGGCCCGGGCACAGCGCCGCGGACGAGCAGCAAATTATTTTCCGTATCGACCCGCACCACCTTGATGTTGCGCATGGTGCTCTTGGCATTGCCGTAGCGACCGGCCATGGGATGGCCCTTCTGCACTCGGCTAGGGAAGGCACTGCGGCCAATCGAGCCCGGCATACGGTGACACTTCTTCACACCGTGGGTAGCCCGCTGACCGGCAAAGTTATGCCGTTTCATGACACCGGCGGTACCGCGCCCCTTGCTCGTGCCGGTGATGTCGACCGACTTGACGTCTTGCAGAACGCCGACACCAACCTCTTGGCCCACGGCAAGCTCCCCCGCCGCGCCGCGAATCTCGCGGACAAAACGCTTGGGCTCGCAATCCGCCTTGGGGAGCAACTCGACCCCCGCGGCGCCACGCTTCTTGGTCCGCTTGCTGTCGAGCTTGGCGACATGACCGCGCTGGCTGCGAATCGCCAGGCGACGAGGCTTGTCGGCGAAGCCGAGCTGCACGGCCTCATAGCCGTCGCGCTCGGCAGTGCGAATCTGGAGCACATGGCAGGGGCCGGCCTCGATCACCGTCACCGGGACGACATGCCCTGCTTCATCAAATATCTGAGTTGTCCCGACCTTGCGGCCGAGTAGTCCAATCGCCATCGCCATTCTCGTCTTGGTCTGTCGCCAGGTGGGATTCCGAAGCCGAAAGGCCTCGCACTACCCACATGGCATCCGTGACATAGCTCTCTTCCAAGTCAAACTGCGCGTGAAACGCCACCCCAGCAACGGAGCGACGACAACCGCAGGACGCGAGCCCCGGCAGCTACTAATGCCGACTCGACGCCTTGATCTTGATATCCACCCCCGCCGGCAAGCTGAGCTTGTTCAGCGCCTCGATGGTCTTGGCCGTCGACTGCACGATGTCGATCACACGCTTGTGCGTGCGAATCTCGAACTGCTGCCGGGCCTTCTTATCCACGTGCGGACCCGAGAGCACCGTGTAGCGCTCGATGCGGGTCGGCAAGGGGATCGGTCCGTGGACCTCGCTGCCCGTACGCTTGGCCGTATCGACGATTTCCGCCGCGCTCTGGTCCAAGACCGCATGATCGTAAGCTTCCATGCGGATGCGGATCGTTTCACTCGAATGACCAGACACGCTGCAACCCTCGCTCGACGACGCTCAAATGCCAATTGCACAGTCAACTCGCCCGGAAAGGGGCGAACCGAAGAATTTAGACCGATTCCGACCCCGTGTCAACGGGGCCTCTCGCGACTTTCCTGCCAGAAAACTTTTCTGAATGTGGCCGGCGAGTTCAGGGCCCCGTCGGCGCGCGCCATGAAGTTGCTTCCACCTAAAAGAAGCTCTCCAGCACCTCTGGTGGGGCCGGACCGTACGCGGCCGGCTCCATCGAGCAGCTCGCCCTGCCCTGGCTCAGGCTCCGCATCGCGTTCGAATATCCGAACAAGTTCGCCAGTGGCGCCTCGGCCTCGATCACCGTGTTGCGTCCGCGCGCCTGCGTGTCCTGAATAATCGCCCGACGCTGCTGCAAATCGCTGACAAAATCGCCCAGATTTTCCTCGGGCGTGACGATCTCCAGCCGCATGATCGGTTCCAGGAGCACAATGCCCGCCTCCTGCAAACCCTTCTGAAACGCGTCGGCCGCCGCATGCCGGAAGGCCAACTCGGTCGACTCCCCTTCCCGCGTTTCGCCCCCCAAAATGGTGAACTTCGCCTTCATCAACGGGAACCCCAGCGATCCGCCGCCGGCGGCCTGCTCACTGAGCACCTCCAGGGCCGCCTTGAGGAAGTTCTCTCCCAGCTTTTCGCCCACCTTCGGCTCGGCCGTCACGAGAACCGGTTTGTCGGGGGACTCGAACGGCTCGATCCGCACCCGCAGCTCGGCAAAGTGCATGGCGCCGGCCAACTGCCGATGGCATTCGCCCGTGACCTCGACCCGCTTGCCGACCGTCTCGCGGTAGCTGACGCGCGGCTTGTGAACGCGCACGTTCAGGTTGAAGTCGCGCAAAAGCTTGTTCTTGATGATCTCGAGATGCAGCTCCCCCATGCCGCTAATCAGCGTCTGGCCGGTATCCTCATTCTCGCGGGCCTGAAACGTGGGATCCTGCCGCTTCATCATCTCGAGCGTTTCGGCCAGCTTCTTGCGTTCGGCCGAACTCTCGGGCTCGATCGCCATGGCGATCACCGTCTCGGGGAAGGCGATCGATTCGAGCAGGATCGGGTGCTGAGCGTCACAAATCGTGTCGCCGGTGACCGAGCTGCGCAGCCCGATCACCCCCACGATATCGCCCGCCTCGACGCTTTCGACCTGTTGCCGGCGATCGGCCTGGATATGCCAGAGCTGGCTGATGTTTTCTTTCTTGTCCTTGCCCGGGTTGTAGACGCGTTTGCCCGCCGCCAGCTCGCCCGAATAGACGCGCACGAAATGCAAGTCGCCGTGCTTCTCGGCCTCGATTTTGAAGACCAGTCCGCAAAAGGGCTCGCCGACGCTCGGCTTGCGCTCGATGACCGCCTCGGCCTGCTTCGACTTCGGGTTCTTGCCTTCGACCGGTGGCACGTCCGCGGGGCTCGGCAGATAGCGCGCCACGCCGTCGAGCAGCGGCTGAATACCCACGTAGTCGAGCGCCGAGCCGCAGAACACCGGCACGATCAATTGGTGCAGCGTCGCCTCGCGCAGCACGCGGATCATCAACTCCTGGGGCACCGGCTCTTCGGCCAGCATCAATTCGGCCAGCTCATTGCTGTAGTTGAACAACTGGTCCAACATCTGCGAGCGCCACAAGTCAGCTTCATCGGTCAACTCCGGCGGAATCTCGCTAACCTGGATATCCTTGCCCAACGATTCCTTGGGGAACGTGAGCAATTTCATCCCGACCAGATCGACGATGCCGCGGAAATGCTCCTTGAGGTGCGGCGGCCCCGCGCCGACCGGGATCTGCACGGCAATCGGATTCGACTCGAGTCGGGTGCGAATCTCCTCGAGCGTGCGTTCGAAGTCCGCCCCCTCGCGATCCATCTTGTTGATGAAGGCGATGCGCGGCACGTGGTACTTGTCGGCCTGGCGCCAGACCGTCTCGCTCTGGGCCTCGACCCCTTCGCGCGCGCTGAAGACGACCACGCCGCCGTCGAGGACGCGGAGGCTACGTTCGACCTCGGCCGTGAAGTCGACGTGCCCCGGCGTATCGATCAGGTTGACGACCACGCCCCCCCAGGTGAACGTGACGCACGCCGCGTAGATCGTGATGCCGCGCTGCTGCTCTTCGGGGTCGAAGTCGGTGTTCGTCGTCCCCTTGTCGACCTCGCCCATCTTGTGGCTGGCGCCCGTGTAGTAAAGCATCCGCTCGGTGACGGTGGTCTTGCCGGCATCGATGTGGGCGATGATGCCGATGTTGCGCAGGTTTTCGAGCTGGCGAGCCATCGCAGGAGCTCTTCGGCAGGACGTTGTCGGGGGGCGGGTCGGGTGGGCGCAAGACAACGCCGCACCGGACCAACCGTGTCCGGCGCGGCGGTAGTGTTCGTTCGTCGGGTTACCAGGCGAAGTGAGCGAAAGCCTTGTTCGCGTCGGCCATGCGATGCACGTTCTCGCGACGGGTGACGGCGGCGCCTTCGCGGTTGTAAGCGGCCACCAGCTCGTCGGCCAGCTTCTCCTCCATGGCGCGTCCCTTCTTCTCACGCACCGCCAGCAACAGCCAACGAATGGCCAGCGACTGCTGTCGCGTGCGATTCACCTGCATCGGCACCTGATACGCGGCGCCACCGACGCGGCGTGAGCGGACTTCGACCGACGGCTTCACGTTCTCGACCGCCTGGGTGAAGACCTCGATCGGCTCGACGCCGGGCACGCGCTCGCGGACACTTTCGAGCGCGTTATAGAACACGCTCTGGGCAACGCTCTTCTTGCCGTCGTACATCAGGCAATTGATGAACTTGCTCGCCAACAGCGACCCGTAAAGTGGATCGGGCGTAAGCTGTTTGCGACTGGCGGTAATACGACCCATGTTTCGCTGGTTCCCTTCTGCAGACCGGCGAGCCGTGCGGGGCCCGCGCCCGGTCCGATGCTGATCTTCCGGTTAGCTCTTCTTGGCGCCGTACAGGCTGCGCGATTGCTTGCGATTGGCCACGCCCAGGCAGTCGAGCGTGCCGCGGACGATGTGGTAACGCACGCCCGGCAGGTCGCGGACACGGCCGCCGCGCACGAGCACGATCGAGTGTTCCTGCAGCGTGTGACCTTCGCCCGGGATATAGACGGTGACTTCCTTCCCGTTCGAGAGCCGCACGCGCGCGATCTTGCGGAGCGCGGAGTTCGGCTTCTTCGGGGTCATCGTCTTGACCTGCAAGCAGACGCCCCGTTTTTGCGGACACTTGTCCAAGACGGGCGACTTGCTGAACTTGCGCGGCTGGCGACGGCGATTCCGCACCAATTGATTGATCGTCGGCATAATCTCTCTCACACGCGGCGGCGCCGGCTCACACGAGCGGGCACCCCGCGCTCCATTGGCTGTGGGGTGGAACCCCTTAAGCTACAGGGTCACCGTGGGTTGTCAAGCCGACCAGACCCCAACCGCCGGCACTCTTTTCGAGCCGGGCAGTCGGAGCGGGGTCGAAGGCTGTTTTCCGTCGAATCGTTACTCGCTGGCCCCCTCGCCCCCCAGCAGGGCGTCGAGCGAGCTGGGCGTGGCCGGAGCCGAATCGCTCCGTTCCGCCGGGGCGGGGCCACCGTTCGTTTCGCCGTGGGCCCCCTCGGGAGTGGCGGAATCGAGCAGCGGGAAGGCACGCGTGAGCACCCTCTGCTTCTCGACCGCCAGCGCCTCGAGCGCCTCGGGTCGAATGCGGACTTCGGCCTCTTGGAAGGTCCGGAAACCGGTACCGGCCGGCACCAGGTGCCCCAGGATCACATTCTCTTTCAGACCCACCAGGCGGTCGACCTTGCCGGCCAACGCCGCCTCGGTCAGCACCTTGGTCGTTTCCTGGAAGCTGGCCGCCGAGATGAAGCTCGAGCTTTGCACCGCCGCCTTGGTGATGCCCAACAATTGCGTGCTGGCCGTGGCCCCCTTGGGCTTCGTCCCGCGGGCCGCCTCGCCACCGAGCGCCTCGATCTGGGCGTTCACCTGCTCGAGCGCGTCTTTCGGCACGATCGAGCCGGCGGCAAAGTCGCTGTCCCCCTTCTCCGTGATCCTCACGCACTTGAGCAGGTCCTGGTTCACCTTGCGGAACTCGAACCGGTCCATGATGCTCCCCGGCAACAGGCCGGTATCGCCCACCGACTCGATCCGCAGCTTCCGCAACATCTGGGCGACGATGATCTCGATGTGCTTGTCGTTGATCTCGACGCGCTGGCTGCGATAGACGTTCTGAATCTCGCGGGTGAGGTACTGCTGCACTGCTTCTTCGCCCGAGATGCGCAGAATGTCGTGCGGCACGAGCGGGCCATCGACCAGCGCCTCGCCGGCCCGCACGAAGTCACCCGCGTGGACGCGCAAGTGCTTGCCGTGCGAGACGAGATGTTCGCGTTCGATGCCGCTTTCGCTGCGGACGATGATCGTACGCTTGCCGCGGCGTTTCTCGCCGAGCAACTCGACGACGCCGTCGATCTCGGCGATGACCGCCGGTTCCTTCGGCTTGCGTGCCTCGAAGATTTCCGTCACGCGCGGCAGACCGCCCGTGATGTCCTGCGTACCGGACGCTTCGCGCGACTGCTTCGCCACCAGCGTACCGGCCGAGATCAGATCCCCCTCGTTCACCTCGATGTTGGCTTTTTCGGGCAGGTAGTAGAAGTCGAGAATCTTGCCCGAGGTGTCTTCGATGATGATCTGCGGATGCAGGTCCCCCTTGTGCTCCATAATCAGGCGCCGCACGTGACCGCCCGGATCCTTCTCGAGACGCATCGTTTCGCCTTCGATGACATCTTCGAAGCGGACCTTACCGGCCACCTCGGCCAGGATCGGGATGCTGTGCGGGTCCCACTGGCAGAGGACGACGCCGGGCTTCACCTCGGAGCCTTCCTCGACCATCAGGTTCGCACCGGCTGGAATCTCGTACTTCTCCAGCTCGCGCCCCTTCGGATCGAGCAACAGGATTTCGCCGTTGCGGCTGAGCACCACCTGCTGGCCGGCGTCGTTGCGCACCACCTTCAAACGGGTACACTGCACGACACCACCCTTCTTGGCGCGGATCTCGCTCTCTTCCACCGCGCGGGCGGCCGTGCCACCGATGTGGAACGTACGCATCGTAAGCTGGGTACCCGGCTCGCCGATGCTCTGGGCCGCGATGATGCCCACGGCCATCCCCTCTTCGACCAGCGAACCGGTCGAGAGATCCATGCCGTAGCACAAGCGGCAGCAACCGAGCGAGGCGTCGCACGTCATCGGGCTGCGAACCTGAATCTTTTCGAGACCCAGTTCCTCGATGCGGCGGCCGATCTCGATCGTGATCAGATCACCTTCTCGCACGATCACCTCGTCGGTGATCGGGTTGACGATGTTCGTACGGCTGACGCGGCCGCGAATCGAGTCGGCCAGACGTACCTCGACCTTTTCGCCGCGGTAGATGACCCCCTTCGTGATGCCTTGCGTCGTGCCGCAGTCTTCCATCGTGATCACGACGTTCTGCGCCACGTCCGCCAGCTTGCGGGTGAGGTAGCCCGAGTCGGCCGTCTTGAGGGCCGTATCGGCCAGACCCTTGCGGGCACCGTGCGTCGAGCTGAAGTACTCGAGCACCGAAAGGCCTTCGCGGAAGTTCGCCTTGATCGGCGTTTCGATGATCTTGCCCGACGGCTTGGCCATCAAACCACGCATGCCGGCCAACTGACGAATCTGCTCGACGCCACCGCGGGCACCGGAGTGCGCCATCAGGTAGATCGAGTTCACGAAGCCGGGCCGGCGGTAGTCGGTCTCCAGCTCGCTCATCATTTCAGTCGTGATGCGCTCGCGGGCATGCGTCCAGGCGTCCAGCACCTGGTTGTAACGCTCCCCTTCGGTGATCACGCCCTTCTGATAGAGCTTGAGAATCTTGAGCACCTGGCGCTCGGCCTCGCCGATGATCTTCCCCTTGTTGGCCGGGGTGATCAGATCGTCCGTGGCGAACGACAGACCGCTGCGGGTGCTTTCGCGGAAGCCCGTGCGGTTGAGCTCGTCGAGCAGGTCGATCGTCGCGCGGCGACCGAGCAACTGGTAGCAGTCCGAGATGACGCGCGACAGCTCGCTCGATCGCATCGGGATGTTGTAGAAGGGCATTCCCTTGGGCAGCGTCGAGTTGAACATGACGCGGCCGACGGTCGTGTTGATGATGGCGCCCGGCGCGGAGCCCTCGGAGTCGCCATCTCCCTTCAAGCGGCGATGCGGCGGCAGCTTGACCTTGATCTTGGCGTGGGTGCCGATCTTGAACAGCGAGTAGGCGAGTTGCACCTCGTCCATCGAGCTGAAGATCATGCCATCTCCCCGGTCCTCGGGCAGCGACATGGTCATGTAGTAGCAACCCATCACGATGTCCTGCGAGGGACTGATGATCGGCGCGCCGTTGGCGGGGCTGAAGATGTTGTTCGTCGACATCAACAGCGTGTGCGCCTCGACCTGCGCCTCGATCGACAGCGGCAGGTGAACCGCCATCTGGTCGCCGTCGAAGTCGGCGTTGAAGCCCTTGCACACGAGCGGGTGCAGCTTGATCGCGTTGCCTTCGACCAGCACCGGCTCGAAGGCCTGAATGCCCATGCGGTGCAGCGTGGGAGCACGATTCAACAGCACCGGGTGATTGTGAATCACCTCTTCGAGAATATCCCAGACTTCCTCGTCCTTCCGCTCGAGCATCTTCTTGGCGCTCTTGATGGTATCGGCGTGGCCGAGTTCCTTCAGGCGGCGGATGATGAACGGCTGGTACAGCTCGAGCGCGATCTTCTTCGGCAGGCCGCACGAGTGCAGACGCAGGCTGGGACCCACGACGATCACGCTACGGGCCGAGTAATCGACGCGCTTGCCGAGCAGGTTTTCGCGGAAACGGCCCTGCTTGCCCTTGATCATGTCGGTCAGCGACTTGAGCGGGCGGTTGCTCGAACCGAGCACCGGGCGCTTGCAGCGGTTGTTGTCGAACAGCGCGTCGACCGACTGCTGCAGCATGCGCTTTTCGTTGCGAATGATCACTTCCGGCGCGTTCAGATCGACCAGCTTCTTGAGCCGGTTGTTGCGATTGATGATGCGGCGGTAGAGATCGTTCAGATCGCTCGTGGCAAAATTGCCCGAGTCGAGCAGCACGAGCGGACGCAGATCGGGGGGAATGACCGGGATGACGTCGAGCACCATCCACTCCGGCTTGTTGTCGCTGTCGCGGATCGACTCGACGATCTTCAGCCGGTTGATCAGGTCCTTTTGCTTCTGCTTCGAGCCGGTCGTGTTGAGCTCCTCGCGCAGGTCCTTCGACAACTGCACCAGGTCGAGCTCCATGAGCAGCTTGCGGACCGCCTCGGCCCCCATGTCGGCTTCGAACGAGCCTTCGCCGTGCTGCTCGCGCGCGGCACGGTACTCTTCCTCGGTCAGCAGTTGGCGCTGCTTGAGGGGCGTATCCCCCTGCTTCGTGACGACGTAGTCCTGGAAGTAGATCACCTTCTCGAGACTGGTCGTCTTCATGTCGAGCAGATTGCCCAACCGGCTGGGCATCGCCTTGAAGAACCAGATATGCACGACCGGCGCGGCCAGCTCGATGTGGCCCATGCGTTTGCGGCGCACGCGGCTGTGCGTGATCTTCACGCCGCAGCGATCGCAGATCATGCCCTTGTACTTCATGCCGCGGTACTTGCCGCAGGCGCACTCCCAGTCCTTCTCCGGACCGAAGATGCGCTCGCAGAAGAGGCCGTCCTTTTCCGGACGGTACGTACGGTAGTTGATCGTCTCGGGCTTCTTCACCTCGCCGAACGACCAGCTACGAATGTCGTGCGGTCGCGCAAGGCTGATTTTGACCGAGGCGTAGTCGTTGATGCGATCGTAGGAGGTTTCGCCGACGCTGCTCACTATGCACACTCCTTACCGGGGGCAAGCCAGGGAAGTTGGAATCGCGATCGAGACTGGCTCGACGCCACCGCTGCGGGACGGTGGGCGCCGCTCGATCGCCGAGCCGACACGCCTTACCTACACGTGACGTTTCTCCAACTGCATGTTCAGTCCCAAGCCGCGAATTTCGTTGGTCAAGACGTCGAAGCTGGCCGGCGTTCCTGCTTCGAGCGTGTTCTCGCCCTTGACCATCGATTCGTAGATCTTCGTCCGTCCCTCGACGTCGTCGCTCTTCACCGTCAGCAGTTCCTGCAGGATGTAAGCGGCGCCGTACGCCTCTAGTGCCCACACTTCCATTTCGCCAAAACGCTGACCGCCGAAGCGGGCCTTGCCACCAAGCGGCTGCTGCGTGATCAACGAGTACGGACCTGTCGAACGGGCGTGGACCTTGTCGTCGACCAGGTGGTGCAGCTTCAGCATATAGATGTAGCCCACCGTCGTTTCCTGCTCCATCGCAATGCCCGTGCGTCCGTCGAAGAGTTGCGCCTTGCCGTGCTCGGGCAGACCCGCGTCGCGGAGGCACTGGCGGATGTCTTCTTCCGACGCCCCGTCGAACACCGGCGTGATGGCCTGGAAGCCCAGCTTCGCGCCGGCCCAACCCAGGTGCGTCTCGAGAATCTGGCCCACGTTCATACGGCTGGGCACGCCGAGCGGGTTGAGCATGATCTGCAGCGGCGTTCCGTCCGCCAGGAAAGGCATATCCTCCTGCGGCAGGATCTTGGCGATCACACCCTTGTTCCCGTGGCGCCCGGCCATCTTGTCGCCGACCGAGATCACGCGCTTCGCCGCGACGTACACCTTGACCATCTGCAGCACGCCGCTGCGCAACTCGTCGCCGCGCTTCATCGAGTTCAAGACCCGATCGCGGGCGTCGATGGCATTCTCGACCGCCGGCCAGTGGGTTTTGTAGACCTTTTCGATATCGGCCTTGCGCTGCGGACTGCGGACGTCGAGCGCCTCGACGCGGAAGCGCTGCGCCTGCTCGGCGACGAACTTATGCTCCTGATCGCGGACCAGGGCGTTGCCGTCCTCGTCCGTCAGCGTCTTGCCGACGATCTTCTCGATCTCCGACACCAACTCGCCGAAGGCGGTGGCAATCTCGGCGTTGCCCGACGTCTCCGCGTCCTTGAGATCCTTTTCGAACGTGCGGCGTTCGTCGTCCGAAAGGCTCATGCGGCGCGAAAACTTCTGCGTGTCGATCACGATGCCTTCCACCCCGGACGGCACCTCGAGCGAATCGTTTTTCACGTCTTCGCCGGCACGGCCGAAGATCGCGTGGAGCAACTTTTCTTCCGGCGTGAGCTCGGTCTTCGACTTGGGCGAAACCTTGCCCACGAGGATGTCGCCCGGACGCACGAAGGTGCCGATCCGCACGATACCCGTCTCGTCGAGATTGCGGAGCGCCTTCTCGCTGACGTTGGGGATATCGCGGGTGAACTCCTCGCGACCGAGCTTCGTCTCGCGAATTTCGATGTCGAACTCTTCGATGTGGATCGACGTGTAGGTATCGTTCTTCACCAGCTCTTCGCTGATGATGATGGCATCCTCGAAGTTGAAGCCGTCCCAGGCCATGAAGCCCACGAGCACGTTGCGTCCCAGGGCCAGCTCTCCGCGGAAGGTCGCGGCGCCGTCGGCGATGACTTCGCCCTTCTCGACCTTCTGGCCGACCTCGACGATCGGCTTCTGGTTCTGGCAGGTGCGCTCGTTGAGGCCCACGAACTTGCGGAGCGGATAGATCTCGCTGCCGACCTCGATCCGCGTCGCGTCGACGTAGGTCACCGTGCCGCGTTGCCGGGCACGCACGAGCATGCCCGAGTTGCGGGCCACGTCCACCTCCATGCCCGTCGCCACCAGGGGGGGCTCGGTCACGAGCAAGGGGACCGCCTGTCGCTGCATGTTCGAACCCATCAACGCGCGGTTGGCGTCGTCGTGCTCGAGGAACGGAATCAAACCGGCCGACACGCCCACCATCTGGCTGGGGGCCACGTCGATGTACTGAATCTTGTCGACCGGCACGAGCGCGAAGTCGGCACGGTTGCGGGCGATGATCGTGTCGCCCGTGATGCGCCCCTTGTCGATCGGGGCATCGGCCGGCGCGACGAAGGCCTCGCTCTCTTGATCGGCACGCAGCCAGACGACCTCGTCCGACAGCTTACCCTTGACCACCTTGCGATAGGGCGTGATCAGGAAGCCGTACTCGTCGACCGCGGCGTAGATGCCCAGGCTCGAGATCAAACCGATGTTCGTACCTTCCGGCGTCTCGATCGGGCAGATGCGGCCGTAGTGCGAAATGTGTACGTCGCGCACTTCGAAGCCGGCACGCTTGCGATTCAAACCGCCGGGGCCGAGGGCCGACAAACGACGCTCGTGCGTGAGCATCGAGAGGGGGTTCGTCTGGTCCACGACCTGCGACAGCTCGCCGCGGCCGAAGAAGTACTCGATCGCCGCCGAAATGCTCTTCGGATTGATGAGGCTGCGGGGCGTCATGTCCTCGACGTCCTTCAGGCTCATCCGCTCCTGCACCGTGCGACGCAGCTTGAGGAAGCCCTTGCGCAGCTCGTCGCAGGCCAGCTCGTCGATCGTGCGCAGGCGGCGGTTGCCCAAGTGGTCGATATCGTCCACTTCGGCCTCGACGTCGTTCTCGCGCAGACGCAGCAGGTAGTTGATCGCGTTGATCAAGTCCTCGGGGCGGAGGGTCATCTCCGACTCGGGCACGTTCTGCCGCAACTTGCGGTTGATGCGGAAGCGGCCCACCTTGCCCAGGCGGTAACGGTTCGTGTCGTAGAACTTCTCGTGGAAGAGGGCGCGGGCCTTCTCCAACTGCGGCGGGTTGCCCGGGCGCAGTCGCTGGTAGATCTTCAGCAACGCCTCTTCGTGGCTCGACGTGGCGTCTTCCCCCAGGCTGGCCAGGATCAGGTTGTCGCGGGCATCGTCGGTCACTTCGACCGAGGTGAGCCCCGACGTGCAGATCAGTTCCGCGGCATTCTTCGTGATCTTGTGGCCGGCCTCGACGATGATCTCCCCCGCCCGCTCGCTGTTGTGCGGGTAGACGATGTCGTTCACCGCGATGCGGCCTTCGACCTTGCCGACGCTGCGGCCGTCGACGATCTTCTCGACCGCGGTTTTGTAGAAGCAACGCAGCAGGTCGGCGTCCTGGCCGTACTTCGGATCCATCGCCCGCAGCAACGTCATCGCCGAGAACTTGCCGCTCTGGTCGATACGGACCCCCAGCGTGTCCTTCTTCGTGACGTTCAATTCGATCCAGCTACCGCGCTCGGGAATGATGCGGCAACTGTGCATGCGCCGCTCGCCCCCTTCGATCTCGCTGACGAAATCGACGCCCGGGCTGCGGTGCAACTGGCTCACCACGACGCGCTCGGCGCCATTGATGATGAACTCGCCGCCGCCGAGCATGATCGGCATATCGCCTAGGTAGACTTCCTCCTCGATCGGCTGCTCTTTGGTGAGCCGCAGCCAGACGCGGAAGGGACGACCGTAGGTGAGTCGCAACTGACGGCACTCGTCCGGCTCGTAGCGCGGTTTGCCCAGTTCGTAGCGCACGTACTCCAGGCGCAGGCTCTTGTCGTAGCTCTCGATCGGGAAGATCTCGCGCAAGACCCCTTCGATGCCTTGATCCTTGCGTTTCTCGGCGGTGACGTCGCGCTGCAGAAAGGCGTCGTAACCGCGGGTCTGGATCTCGGTCAGATCGGGAATTGCGAACGGTTCGCGCCCGGTGCCAAATTGGCGGCGTTCGGCGGGGCGGAGACGTCGTTCTGCCGTGGTGGCCATAAGAGATCGTGCTCCTTCCAGGTTCTCAGGAGATGGGCCGGCGCGAGCGACTACCTGCCGACGCGGCGCAGATCTGCGCGCGGGAATGCGCAGACCGATTTCGGCAAGGCGCGTTCCAAGCGCCGACAGCAACGCAGGACGGACGCCGAACGTCGCCGGCACATGACGCGCTTGCGCACGCCCTGGCCGATCGTCGCCGCGTCTCGTTCACGCAAATCAGTGGCGAGCTCAATCCAATTCCATCCGGGCGCTGCGAGCCGCCACGTCTCGCGCGAGACGCGGGCGACTCGAGGATTCGCAACACCACGCCCATGGCGCGCAAGGCGCCACCGGCGCGGCCCCATTCGATGGACGCTACTTGACCGACACCGTGGCGCCGGCCGCTTCCAACTCGGCTTTGAGCTTGGCGGCGTCTTCCTTCGAGACCCCCTCCTTGACCTTGGCAGGCACGCCTTCGACCAGGTCTTTGGCTTCCTTCAGACCCAGGCCCGTGACGGCGCGGATCACCTTGATCACGGCGATCTTGTTGTCGCCGAAACCTTCGAGGACGACGTTGAATTCGCTCTGCTCCTCGGCCGGGGCAGCGGCACCCCCGCCAGCAGCCGGACCGGCGACCATCACCGCGCCACCCGCCGCCGGCTTGATGCCGTGGACTTCTTCGAGGTAATCACTCAGTTCCTTCGCTTCCTTCAGCGTCAGTGCGACGATCTTGTCGCCCAGTTCCTTCGAGGAAGTCGAGAACTCTCGCGTTGCTGCATCGGTGGCCATTGCTGTCGCTATCCTTTCTCACTTGGCGGCGGGCCGGGTCGAACGTCAAGCTCGGCCGCCGCGAATCAGACGTTGTGGTTGGGTGGGATGAAAACTCGTGATTCGTGCTTTGCGGGTTGCCCGCTGATGACTTAAGCCGAGGGGGCTTCAACTGCTTCCTCGCCGTCCTCTTCGCCCTGCTGTTTGATCTGGCTCGCCAGAGCGCCGCCGACGCTGGTCAACTGGCTGGCCAGGTTGGCGCCCGGCGACAGGATCTGGCCGACCAGGATGCTGAGCTGCTCTTCGCGGCTCGGCCACTTGCTGACCTGTTTGACGTCTTCGCTCGTCAGGGTCTGTCCGTCCAGCACGCCGCCACGCATGGCGAAGGGCTGAAATTCCTTGTCCTCGGACAGCTTCGTGATTTCCTTGGCCAAGGCGACGACGTCGTCTCCCCCCCAGACCAGCGCCGCCGGCCCTTCGATGTTCTCGAAGGCCGCCGCCAGCGGGGTATCCTTGGCCGCCAGACGGGCCAGGCTGTTCTTGATGACCAGCAGATGCATCTTCTTCGCACGAAGCTGCATCCGCAGGCGGTGGTTGCTGCCGGCGTTCATGCCCGCCACGCTCACCAGGAAGGCGTCGTTCACGCCGCTGAGGCGCTCTTTCAAACTGTCGGTGACCAACTCTTTGACGTACTTGCTCATCGTAAAACTCGCGCGGCTCGGGCGGCCTGGTCAGGTTTGTGTGTGGGAGGGGCGGGGGGCATCTCGTCGGCGATCAGGCGGCCACGTGGACGCCAGGGCTCATCGTCGCACTGAGCGTGATGCTCTTCACGTACTGCCCCTTGACCGTGTTCGGCTTGATCGCGTTGATGTGGTTGATAAAGGCCTGCACGTTCTCCAGCAGCTTGCCGGCATCGAAGCTTATCTTGCCGACCAGGGCGTGTACCACGCCGCCAGCATCGTTGCGAAACTCGACCTTACCGGCCTTGTATTCCTTCACGGTGCGGCTGATTTCGGGCGTGACCGTGCCGGCACGCGGCGACGGCATCAACCCGCGCGGACCGAGCACGCGCCCCAACGGACCGACCAGGCCCATCATGTCGGGCGCGGCGATGCAGGCATCGAAATCGGTCCAGCCGTCCTTGATCTTCTTGGCGAGATCCTCGCCGCCGACTTCGTCGGCACCGGCCTGCTTGGCCTGCTCGGCCAGGTCTCCCTTGGCGAACACGACTACCCGCAGGCTCTTGCCGATGCCGTGCGGCAGCACGATCGAACCGCGCACGATCTGATCGGCCTGCTTGGCGTCGACGCCCAGCCGCATCGCGATCTCGACCGACTGGTCGAACTTCGTATTGCCGAACTGCTTGATTACGGAGACCGCCTCACTGAGCGGCACCGGATTGGCCGGCGCCTTGGCGACCAGGGCCTTCATCCGCTTCGACTGTTTCGCCATGATTTCCCGTCTTTCTCTCGTGAACTCTCGAGTTGCTCGTGCGTTGTTTCGTGCGGCGCCGCCGCGGGGGCTGCTAACCTTCGACGACCAGCCCCATGCTGCGGGCGGTCCCCTCGACCATGCGCTTGGCATGCTCGACGTCGCGGGCATTCAGGTCGGCCATCTTCAGCTTGACGACCTCTTCGACCTGCGCGGCGGTGACCTTGCCCACCTTCTCACGGTTCGGCACGCCCGAGCCCTTGGCGATGCCGGCCAACTGCTTGAGCAGGGCGGCGGCCGGAGGGCTCTTCGTCACGAACTCGAAGCTGCGGTCGTTGAACACCTTGACGACCACCGGAATCGGCATGCCGCCGGCATCCTTCGTGCGCTCGTTGAACTGCTGCACGAATTGCCCGAGGTTCACGCCGTGCTTACCGAGCGAGGTACCGACCGGCGGAGCCGGGGTGGCTTGCCCGCCCGGCACCTGAAACTTCACTTCCGCCACAAGCTGCTTGGCCATGGTTTGCTATCGCCTTCTCGCGGGGCCGCGGGGGCGCCGCTCGTTACTGCTTACACCGATTCGATTTGCCAGTATTCCAATTCGACGGGGGTCGATCGTCCGAAGATGTTGATCATCACCGTCACGCGGCCATTGGCCTCGTCGATGGCGTCCACATCGCCCTCGAAGTTCTCGAACGTCCCTTCGTTGATCTTCACGCGATCCCCGGCCTTGAAGCTGATCTGCAGCTTCGGCGCGTCGGGGGTCTTCTCGTCCTGCTTGGCCAACAGCCGATTGACCTCATGCTCCTGCATTGCAATCGGCTTGCCGCCGGCGCCGGTGAAATCGCCGATGCCGGGGGTGTCGCGCACCAGGAACCAGGTGTCGTCGTTGACGCTCATGTGGATCATCAGGTAGCCCGGGTAGAGCTTCTTCTTGACGACCCGCTTCTTGCCGTTTTTGAACTCGGTGACCATCTCCGTGGGGATAATGATCTGATCGAAGTAATCCTCGAATCCCGCGATGGCCACGCGACGCAGCAGTGCATCGCGAATCGAGTCCTCGCGGTTGCTTTGCACCTTGAGGATGTACCAGCACTTGTTCGAGGGATCGGGACGCTCTTCGCTGAGCAACTCGACCGGATGTCCTTCGCCAACCTCCTCCTCTTCCTCGGCAACGGGCTCCTCTTCCTCGGCAACGGGCTCCTCGGCCTCCGACACGTCGCTGGCGACTTCGTCCGCCACCTCGGCCGCGACCGCCTCCTCTTCCTCGCGCTGGAGCTCGCCGTGAGTCGCATCCGCGCCGACTTCGTCGACCGGTTCCGCTGGCGCAGCTTCACCCGCACCGCCGACCGGCACTTCCGGCTCCGCGCCGAGCGAGTCGGCGTGCGGATCGTCCGTCGGATGGTTCGGCTCGTTCATCACCGCAGGTTCCCTTTTTCACGTGCCGTGGATGCCGCGCCCGGGGCGCCCAGCCACCTACCGCGCGTCAGCCGCTGATCCCTAACAGGCTCAACAACTGACTCCAGATCATGTCGTACAAGAACAGGACGGCGGCCAGGGCGAAGATGACGAACATCACCACCGTCGAGCTGCGAAACAGCACGTCGCGCGTCGGCCACGACACCTTGCTCATCTCGGCCTCGACCGAAATGAGAAAGTCGGCGAAGCGCGGCACGTTCACCGCTCGAAACGCCAGCCAGCATCCCACGACCGCCAGAACCAACGGCACGCCGTAGGTTCCCGTCGGACCGTAGTCCATCAGACTCCGGCCCAAACGCCACGCTCCCAGCACCGCCACCAGCGCAATAGCCGCGAACGTCACCTGTCGGGTGACGCGCCCCTGCGTGCGCTTGTAGACGTCGAACCGAAACAGCTCGCCCAGCCATGGGCCCATGGCAGCCTCTCGTTTGTCTTGCACAGCCATTGCGTGTCAACCACCTTGTCGACAAGCCGCCCCACCGCGGACGACCGACGCCGGGGTGGCGGCCCGAATTAAAATGGCAGGGGCGGCGGGAATCGAACTCGCAACCTCTGGTTTTGGAGACCAGCGCTCTGCCAATTGAGCTACACCCCTGTGTCGCGAGCCAGTCGCCACGCCTTCGCGGCACGACACCCGACCCACAACCAAACATCTTGTTCCGCGCCGGCCGGCTTGCCGGCGCTCTCGTTACGCCAAAATCTTCGTCACAACACCCGAACCGACCGTGCGGCCACCTTCGCGAATGGCGAAGCGGACACCGTCGTCCATGGCGATCGGGCTGATCAACTCGATGCTCAACCGGGCGTTGTCGCCAGGCATGCACATCTCGGCGTCCCCCATCAACTGAGCCGTGCCCGTCACGTCGGTCGTGCGGAAGTAGAACTGCGGACGGTAACCGCTGAAGAACGGCGTGTGCCGACCACCTTCATCCTTCGACAGGACGTACACCTCGGCCTCGAATTTGGTGTGCGGCGTGATGGAACCGGGCTTGGCCAGCACCTGACCGCGCTCGATTTCCTCGCGCTTGACACCACGCAGCAGACAGCCGACGTTGTCCCCCGCCTGCCCTTGATCGAGGGTCTTGTTGAACATTTCGACGCCCGTGCAGGTCGTCTTGGCCGACTTCTCCTTGAGACCGATGATCTCGACCTCGTCGCCGACCTTGACCAACCCGCGCTCGATACGACCGGTGCAGACCGTGCCGCGACCTTCGATCGAGAACACGTCTTCGATCGCCATCAGGAAGGGCTTGTCGACCTCGCGGACCGGCTCCGGAATGTACGCGTCGACCGCGGCCAGCAACTCGGCGATGCACTTCGTGGCTTCGGGGTCTTTCGGGCTGTCGTAAGCCGGACGAGCGGCGCCGCGGATGATCGGAATTTCATCGCCCGGGAAGCCGTAGTGGGTCAGCAGCTCGCGCAACTCCAACTCGACCAGCTCGAGCAACTCCTCGTCGTCGACCAGGTCGCACTTGTTCAAAAACACCACGAGGGCCGGCACACCGACCTGGCGAGCCAGCAGGATGTGCTCGCGGGTCTGCGGCATCGGGCCGTCGGCGGCCGACACGACCAGGATGGCGCCGTCCATCTGGGCGGCACCGGTGATCATGTTCTTGATGAAGTCCGCGTGGCCCGGGCAGTCGATGTGGGCATAGTGGCGGTTTTCGGTTTCGTATTCGACGTGGCTCACGGCGATGGTGACCGTCTTCGTTTCGTCGCGGACCGTACCACCCTTGGCGATATCGGCGTACGACTTGAAGTTCGCCAACCCCTTGGCGGCCTGCACCGACAGCAGGGCGCCGGTGAGGGTCGTCTTGCCGTGATCGATGTGCCCGATCGTGCCAATATTCACGTGAGGCTTCGTTCGGTTGAAGTTTTCCTTAGCCATTCTGTTTCTATCTCCCTGCGTGCTAACGAACAGGCGTGTTGCTAACTTGACTAGTGCGTATGCTGCGGCCGCCAACGGCCCTGATTCTCAAAAGCTGCTGATGGGACTTGAACCCATGACCTCGTCCTTACCAAGGACGCGCTCTACCAACTGAGCTACAGCAGCACGACTTAACTTGCCACGACCCCAACCGGCTAAAACCACACGCCGCCAGCCACTGGAACCAATCACTCCAGCTACTGGCCTCGGCTCGTGAGCCTCTCACCTCTGGGTGAACGCCGAAGGAGGGAGGGCGCCACCCGCTTCCGGGCCGCGCCGCCTGGCAGGTCCCCCCCTCAGACACTCGCGTCGGTAACTTGCTCGCTCAGCTTGCCGCCACCCGGCTCGGCGACGCCGTGCGTCGCGGGCCAGAATTCTCGGCTACTCTCCTTTCGGACGGTCGTCCGATCTTCAGGCTGGTTCGTATTGTTTCGCGAGAGCAGCCACTCGAGCCACAGCCGCGACCTGATGTTCTTTCGCCTACAAAGCGGGTGAAGGGAATCGAACCCTCGTCTTTAGCTTGGAAGGCTATTGCTCTACCATTGAGCTACACCCGCGCTGGCCGCCTTCCGCCACAGACCACCGTCCACTTCGCGGCGAGCAACCCGACACAGGCCGGGCACATCTTCACTTCTCGTGCGAAATCTCGACTCCCCGATCCACTCCTCCGCCACCTCGCCTCGACCGACTCATCCACTCCTGGTTCTTCGCAATGGGGGGTGCAGGATTCGAACCTGCGAAGGCATTGCCATCAGATTTACAGTCTGACCCCTTTGGCCACTCGGGTAACCCCCCGGTCTTGGCGACTGAACTTCAGTCGCCTGCCGGCGTATCCATTCCGCATTTCCTGGGGGACCACCCAGCTCGATCCGAAGTTCGCTCGATTCCAGCACTCGCGCCACCGACCGCCACAAGCGCCGACCGTTCAATGAGAGCCTGGGGTTGCGCCCGCTCATATGAGCTAGCGGAGGGACTTGAACCCACAACCTGCTGATTACAAATCAGCTGCTCTGCCAATTGAGCTACGCTAGCCTGCCGGGGCCCGCCATGAAAACCACTAAATATAAGGAACCGCAAGACTAACGCAAGACGACTGGTGGCGAAAAACTTTTCGCCACCAGTCGCTGGTTGGTCCGTAGCGTGCAATAAAAAACGAGAGGCGCTCGAGGGCACCGAAAAGACCGCCGGGCCCGCCGCCACCCCACCTACGCGGGGCTACAGCACCCAAACCGCCTTTTCCGAGTACCTCTACGCCTCCCGTTGAGCTGGATCCCCTGACTCGGGGCACCTGCGTTACTGTCTCAATTCAGTTTTCGGCGGAGAGCCGGCACCTGCACGATCAAAGACCGATCAGGTCGACCTTGTCTTCCTGAGCCGCGCGACGCAACTTTTCGAGCGCCCGGGCCTCAATCTGGCGAATCCGTTCCTTGGTCACCCCCATCTCCTCCCCTACCTCCTTCAAGGTGAGGGGCTCGTGAGAGTGCTCCAGGCCGAAGCGACTAATAATAATCTTCTGCTCGCGCTCGTCAAGCCGCTCGAGCATCTTCTCGACCTGCTCATGACGCATCGCCTGGGCCGATTCCAGCTCGTACTGGTCGGTCCGCCGATCCTCGGTCGCCGTGAACGTCTCGTCCTGGCTCGTGCGGAACCGGTCCCGGCGGCGGTGCTCGTCCGGGATCGTCCGGGCAAAGTTCTTCATGATCGCCCAACTGGCGTACGTGCTGAACTTGTTCCCCCGAGCGAAGTCGAATCGCTCCACCGCCCGAATCAGCGAGATGTTGCCGTCGCTGACCAGTTCGAAGAAGTTGTCGGTCTGGGCCACGTGACGCTTGGCGATCGAGACCACCAGCCGCAGGTTGGCGCGGATGATCTGGTTCTTCGTCGCCACGGCCTCGTCGTACAGCCGCTCGATCTCGTCCATCAGCGAGCTCTTCGGACGCAACGGATCGAGCCCCTTGCGCAGCTCGCTGGCCTTGTACTTCAGGTAGTTGAACTTGCGGAACAGGTGGACTTCCTGCTCGCGCGTGAGCAAGGGCACCTCGTACAAACTGGCCAGGTAAGGGGGCAACCCGCTCGGCAGCCGAGCCGCCCGAGTGGGCAGGTCGCTGGCAGGCAGCGGCCCGAGAATCGTCTTCTCGGCACTGCTCCGCGAGAACATCGGGTTCGGCATGTGGTCGAGCGGCAGCTCGAGCAGGCGGCGCGCCCGCATCTCGCTGAGTACCCGGTAGATGCTCGTCTTGGTGCGGCAGTGCATCTTGGCCAGGGCATCGACCGCCACGCCGCGGCGATACTGCTGGTAGATGCGCGACTTGGTCTGATCCGACAGCGGTCCGCTCGTTTCGGGGAAAACAGCGCTCTCGGGATGGTCCTGATCGTAATTCTTCAGCGTGTAACGGATTGTTTCCACGCTGCGTCCCATGTGCTTCGCCACGCGGCGGGTGACCTCGGCGGGGCAACCGCCCGCCCGGGCCAGGCGACGGGCGCGTTCGATGGCGTCCTGCCGCTCTTCGTCACTCAATTGGCTGAAACGACCGCCGCGGCGGACGCGTTCCTGATTCTCGGCCACGAAACGCTCGACCGAGCTCTGCAGGAAGCCAACTCGCTTGCGGCCATCGAACAGAAAGCGGCGGCTGACCAGACCTTGCTGGCGCCAGCGCGAAATCGTCTTGGTCGAGACGTCGAGGTTTTTGCTCAGTTCCTCGACCGTGAGCACGCGCTCGCCGGCGGCATCGGCCGAGACATTCGCCGCATCGGAAACGTCTTCAACGAAGAGACGCAGGTCGTGCTGTGCATCGCCACCGCTGAGCCGCAAGTCGGGGTAGGACTCGGGCCGGTAATCGGTGATCCGATAGCAGAGATATTCGTACGTATACGTCTTCTTCGGATCGAGCTCGGTCAAAAGACGTTCGGCCCGATTGGCTTGATCGATTTTCTTGTCGCGCGGTGCGAAACGGACCTGTTGATCGCAGAGCTGACGCAGCGCGGGGTTGCGATAGTCGGTATGCATGGCAGACACCTCTTCCAACACCAACCTGGCAGCGTTCCCTGCGCTTCCATCGCTCTGCGAGGTTGAACTTCCTGGGTGGTCCACCTTGGGCGTCGCCAGCAATCATCGCGGCGTCCGCCCGTGGGGTTCACTCCCGTCGGTAGCCCGTCGATCGAAGCTCCGACTCACACAAGTTGTACGTAGCAAAGTGTCCAATTGTCCAAGAAAAGTTCACTTTATAAGGCTGGAATCAATGGATTCCCTCCATGGAGGGATGGCCGAGACACAGAACTACCATCTGTATCTCCCTGAAATATAACACGTTATGACCCTTCCTGCGGCTAACCTGCGACTTCCATACCAATGGAGGGAAGGGAGCCGCGAAACATACCCAACCAACGGGTGGATGGAAAGCTCTTCCCGACCCGGGCGACCGGCACAGATTGACTGAACTCGGCTCTCTTGGTGGACCGATGAACCGACAGCGGCCCATTCCCCGCCCGGACGCCTGTTGCGATCCACAAGATCGATCCAACGTTCCGGTCCGTCAGCTGGTTCTCTAAGTGGTCTGGTCTCTTCGAGGTGTTCGCCATGCGTGTTTCGCGCTGGTCGATGTGGGTGCTGTCGACCCTGTTGCTCGCCGTTGGGCTGTCGTTGGTTTCAGCGGACGCCGCCGATTCGCCGGGCAGTGCGGGCAAGACGTATCGCCTGGTCTCGTCGCGAACCAAGGGAGAGACGACTCACGTCGAAACGCTGCTCGAAGTGGCCGGCGACCTGAGCCTGGTCGAAAGCGAGAAGGTGGCCAAGTTACCCCTCGTGGTGAATGCCAAGCTGGTCTATGACGAGAAGCTCATCGACGGGGCCCCCAACTCACTGGCCTCGCTCCGGGCCCTGCGTCACTACACCCAGGCGAATGCCGATATCAAAATCGAGAAGGGGTCCGTCCATCCGGAGTTGCGTGGCGAGCGCCGGCTGATCGGGGTCGCGATGGGGAAGTCGGGGGCCACGGTTTTCAGCCCCGACGGCCCCCTGCTCCGCGAAGAACTCGATCTGATCGACGTCCAAGGCAACAGCCTGGCGATCGAGGCGATCCTGCCCACCGCGCCCGTCAGCCAGGGTCAACGCTGGCCACAGAGCGCCGAGTCGCTGGCCCTGCTCCTGGGCCTCGAGGCCACCAGCGCCACCGACGTCGAAAGCCTGCTCGTCGACGTCAGCGATAACGCCGCCAAGGTCGAATTGAGCGGCACCGTCCATGGGGCGATTCACGGCGTGGCCTCGGAAATCGAACTGCGAGCCAAGTACAAGTTCGATCTCGGAATTGGCCGCATCACCTGGTTCGCCATGGCCATCAAAGAGCGCCGCTCGATCGGCCATGTCGATCCGGGCATCGATGTCGTCGCCAAGCTGCAGATGAAGCTCACGCCCGGCGTCACGAGCGCGTCACTCGAACCGGCCGCCTTGAAGCTGACGAATCAGTCCTTCACGAACATCGATACTCGTTTGAGCCACGAATCGTTCGGCGGCAACTACGGTGTCCTGTACGACCGCCGTTGGTTCATCATGAACGACGAGGGCAAATCGACGGTGTTTCGCTACATCGATCGGGGCGAGTTGATCGCCCAGTGCAACATCTCGGTGCCCGCGCAGAATGGCCCGCAAAACGTCCCTTCGCTCGAAAAGTTCCAGCACGAGATCGAGCAGAGCCTGGGGAGCCACTTTGGCCAGTTCGTGCGGGCCAGCGAAGGACACGACCCGCTCGGACGCCGCCTTCTGCGCGTCGACGCCACCGGCACCGCCTCGGAACTGCCGATTCAGTGGAGCTACGTCCACGTGACTGACGAGACGGGCAATCAGGCCGTCTTGCTGTTCACCGTCGAAGAGGCCCTCGTCGAACGCTTTGGCGAGGCGGGCAAACGCCTGGCCGATACGGTCTACTTCCTGAAAGCCTTTGACAACCTGCCCGAGCCGACCCCCGCGGGCGCCACGGCAGCGCAGGAGAATGCCCCCGCGAGCCCCGCCGGTCCTCCCTTGCCAGGGCAGAGCACGAAGTAAGACGGTGCTTGAGAGTCGCCTCTCCGGTCGCATAGAATCGCGCGGGTTGCTGGGGCATCCCGTCGCGGTATCGTCGTGCCGCGGTTCCTCGATATTCCCGCGCTGCCGATGATTCGCCGCGACGCGACCGATGCGAATGGCCAGCCGGCCTGGATTCTCGTTTCCCAGGTCGAGCACGCCCGGCTCGCTGCGCGCATCGCCGAGGCTTGGGGGAACGCCCCCTTCGAACCGCTCGTTCCGCGCGGCGAGGTGCTGGCCGGCATCGAACACCACGACGACGGCTGGGCCGCCTGGGAGCGCCGCCCCACGGTCGACCCGCAAACCGGCCGACCGCTCGATTTCACCGAGGTGCCGATCGAGGTCTGGTTGCCGATCTGGCAGGGCTCGATCGACGCGGCAGCACAACAGGGTCCGTTGCCAGGTTGCATGGTGGCGGGACATTTCACCGCGCTGCTGTTGCGATTCAGCTCGCGGTGGAGCGAGATCCCCGCGCATCGCCAACTCGCCCTCTCGTTTCAGGCGCGGCAAGAAAACGCCATCTCGACCTGGCTGCGCCAGTGGTGCGTCATGCACGGCGCCACGGCCGCGGAAGCCCAGGCCACGGCGGCCCGCAGTCTGGCAGAGCTGCAGTGGTTCGATCTGTTGAGCCTCTGGTTGTGCTGCAGCCAGCGCACCGAAAGCGTCACGTTCGACACCCCCTCGGCGAAGCTCTCGCTCACGCCGCAACCGGGCGGACGCGTGCTGCTGGCCCCCTGGCCGCTCGCGGTGAGCGAACTGGAAATCTCGACGCCGGGTCGGCAAGTGGCAGCGAAGCATTACGCTTCGACCGATGAGTTGGCCGCGGCCGATTCGAGCGACGTCACGCTGCGCTGGACGCTGCTCCCTCAAGCAACAAACTAATCCACAGAACTTCTTTCACCTTGGAAGCACCACACCATGCGACTTTCCGGCAAAACGGCACTGGTAACGGGGGGCGGAAGCGGAATCGGACTGGCCACGGCCGTGGCCCTGGCGCGCGAGGGCTGCCGCGTGGTCATCGCCGGCCGCGACGAAGCCAAGCTCAAGGCGGCAGCCGCGGAATATGCCTCGGCAGGCAAGATTCTCTGCCATCCGGTCGAAGTGGCCTCGCGCGAGAGCGTGCAGAAGCTCGTCGCCTGGACGGAGAAGGAACTCGGCCCGATCGACATCCTGGTCAACAGCGCCGGCACGAACGTGGTGAAACGATCGCTGGCCGAACTCTCGCCCGAGGATTGGCAGCGCATGCTCGATGTGAACGCCACCGGCGCGTTCCATGCCATGCAAGCGGTATTGCCGGGCATGCGCGAGCGCCACGACGGGCTGATCGTGAACATCGGCTCGATCGCCGGCAAGCGAGCCGGGCTGCTGGGCGGCGTGGGCTACAACGCCTCGAAGTTCGCCCTGGCGGCGCTCGGCATCACCGCTTCGCTCGAAGATGGCCAGCGCGGCATCCGCGTGACGACGGTCCATCCCGGTGAAGTCGATACGCCAATCCTGAAGAACCGCCCCGTGCCCGTTACGGAAGAACATCGCGCCAGAATTCTGCAATCGGAAGATGTGGCCGCGGCGGTGCTGATGGTGGCCTGCCTGCCGCCCAGGGCGCACGTGCCGGAACTGGTCATCAAGCCGACGAGCCAGGATTATGTGTGAAATAGAGCTGGGAATATGAGGGCTCGCTAGGCGAGCCACACGGCATGGAGCCGAATTTCGTTCCCAACTCTAGAGGAAGCTTGCCTCGGGACTGGACCAACTTCAACGATAGCCGTAATGGCGAACCACCGTCGATGAACCGAAGTCAGCTTTACGCGTTCACCGCGCCGGGGGCGAGCAGGTCTTCGGAGATGTAGCGCAGGATGTCGCGGACCGAGATGACCCCCACGACCTTCTCGTTATCGAGGACGGGGATGTGGCGGTAGCCCCCCAGGTCCATCTTGTGCAGCGCGAAGGCGATGCGATCGGTCATCGTGACCGTCTCGGGATTCGACGTCATGAACTCGCGGATGGGGCGCGGCGTGAGCGCGGCGTAGTTCGCCCCCAGACGCATCAGGGCGTCGCGTTCGCTGAAGATGCCCGCCGCCTTGTCGTTCTCGACGATCAGCACGCAGCCGATTTTCTTCTCGACCATGATCTGGAGCACCTCGGCCACGGGCGTGGTGGGGGCCACGATCAGCGGCTTGCGCGGACAGAGGGCCGCGATCTGGTCTTTCAAAATGCTGCGTTCGATCCACGATTTCGGCTGCGGCTTGCTGAGAAACTCCATCGGCGATTCGCAACGTTCGCACGTGTCGACGCCGTCGATGTTCTCGTATCCACAAGCGGGGCAGTTCGCCATGCCGCGTTCCTCGTCAGTCGATGCCGCACCGAGTGCGGCGCGTCTGCGTCTGGTTTTCGTCCGAAGTAACTCAGGCCACGGTCCAGGTGTCGCCCGAGTTGAACAGCTTGTCGAGGTCGCCTTCGCCACGTGCTTTCTTGGCCTCGGCCACCTGACCGTTGAGCATCTCTTCGTAGCGTGGAGCGTCGACGGCACGGAGCACGCCGATCGGCTCCGGGAATTCCGGATAGCGCATGCGGCTGAGCAGGTAGGCCAGGCTGGGCTCGGGAGCCTTTTCGTCGTGGAAGAGCAGGTCGTCCTCGCTGATCCCCTTGCCCAGCTCGACCACCTCGGGGTCCATGCCGTGCAGGCGGATGCCCTTGTTGCGATCCTTGCCGAAGATCAGCGGCTTGCCATGCTCGAGCTCGAGCGTGGTGTCGGCCTTCGTCTCGCGGTCGGTGGCGAAGTTATACGCCCCGTCGTTGAAGACGTTGCAGTTCTGGTAGATCTCGACGAACGAGGTGCCGCGATGCTCGGCCGCGCGGTGCAACACCATCTCGAGGTGCTTGATATTCACGTCGATCGAGCGGGCCACGAAGGTCGCCTCGCAACCGATCGCGATCGAAAGCGGGTGCAACGGGTTGTCGATCGCGCCCATCGGCGTGCTCTTGGTCACCTTGCCCAAGGGGGAGGTGGGAGAGTATTGCCCCTTCGTCAAACCGTAGATGCGGTTGTTGAAGAGGATGATGTTCATGTCGAGGTTGCGGCGAATGGCGTGCATCAGGTGGTTGCCACCGATGCTCAGGCCGTCGCCGTCGCCCGTGATGACCCACACGCTCAGGTCGGGGCGGACCGTCTTCAAACCGGTGGCCACGGCCGGGGCACGACCGTGAATCGAGTGAATACCGTACGTATCGACGTAGTACGGAAAGCGGCTCGAACAGCCGATGCCGGAGATGAAGACCGTGTTCTCGCGCACCGCGCCGATGCCCGCCAGCACCTTCTTCATCTGGGCCAGAATCGAATAGTCGCCGCAGCCGGGGCACCAGCGCACGTCTTGATCGCTGGCGAAGTCGCCCGGGGTCAATACCTTCAACGCAGACTCTGTACTCATGGTGTGCTTCGCTTACGCGAGTAGCTCCTTGATCTTGTCTTCCACTTCTCCGACCGTGAACGGCTTGCCCTGGACCTTGTTCAGGCCCACGGTTTCGACCCCGTACGTGCCTTGCAGCAGCAGGCGCAACTGGCCGAGATTCAATTCGGGCACCAAGACCTTGTCGTAACTTTTGAGGATTTCTCCCAGGTTACGCGGCATGGGGTTGAGGTATCGCAAGTGGCAGTGGGCCACCGCGCCTCCCGCGGCACGTGCCTTGCGCACGGCCGTGGCGAGCGCGCCGTAAGTGCCCCCCCAACCGATGACCAGTAGCTTGCCCTTTTCCGGGCCATCGACTTCCTGCAGCGGAATGTCGTTGGCGATGCCCGCCACCTTGTTCGCCCGCAGATGCACCATGTGCTCGTGATTCAGTGGATCGTAGCTGACGTTCCCCGTGATGTCCTGCTTTTCCAGGCCACCGATGCGGTGCTGCAATCCGGCCGTGCCGGGAACCGCCCAAGGACGCGAGAGACGCTCGTCGCGCTGGTAGGGGAGGTACTTGTCTCCGTTGGTGATCGGGCCCGGGTGCGTCACCGTAATCGACGGCAGCGAATCGACCTCGGGAATGCGCCACGGTTCCGAGCCGTTGGCGATGTACCCGTCGGTCAGGATGAAGACCGGCGTCATGTACCGCACCGCGATCCGCCAGGCCTCGAGCACGACGTCGAAGCAATCGGCGGGGCTGCGGGCGGCGATGACCGGCGCGGGGCACTCGCCGTTGCGGCCACAAACGGCCTGCAGCAGGTCGGCCTGCTCGGTCTTCGTGGGGAGCCCCGTGCTGGGGCCGCCACGCTGGACGTTGATCACCAACATGGGCAGTTCGGTCATCACGCCCAAGCCGATGCCTTCGCCCTTGAGCGCGATCCCGGGACCGCTCGAACCGGTCACCGACATGGCCCCGGCAAAGGCGGCGCCGATCACCGACGTGATGGCGGCGATCTCATCCTCGGCCTGGAACGTGCGCACGCCGAAATTTTTGTGCTTGGCGAGCTCGTGCAGGATGTCGCTGGCGGGCGTGATCGGGTACGTGCCGTAGAACAGGTCGCAGTCGCTGCGCTTCGACGCGGCCAGCAGCCCCCAGGCCGTGGCTTCGTTGCCCGTGATGTTGCGATACTTGCCGGGAGTCAGCTTGGCGGGATTGACGCGGAACTGGCTGGCAAAGGCCTCGACCGTTTCGCCGTAGTTGTAACCGGCGTGCAGGGCGCGGCGATTCGCCTCGGCCACGTCGGGACGCTTGCCGAACTTGGCGTCGATATACCGCAAGGTGGTGTCGAGCGGACGATCGTAGAGCCAGAAGGCCAACCCCATGGCGTAGAAGTTTCGGCATCGATCGGCTTCCTTGACGCTCAACCCCAGCCCTTCGACGGCCAAACGGGTCAAGCGGGTCATTTCGACCGAGAAGAGCTGAAAGGCCTTGAGGGTGCCATCTTCGAGCGGGCTGCCGCTATAACCGGCCAGCTTGAGGCTCTTTTCGTCGAAAGCATCCTTGTTGACGATCAGGATGCCGCCGGGAATCAGATCGGCGAGGTTGGTCACCAGCGCGGCTGGATTCATCGCCACCAGGGCGTCCACGCGGTCGCCGGGCGTGAAGATCTCGGTATCGGCAAAGTGGATTTGGAAGCCAGAGACGCCTGCCTTCGTACCGCGCGGAGCACGAATCTCGGCCGGAAAGTCGGGGAACGTGGCGATGTCGTTACCGATCAGCGCCGACGTGTTGGTCATCTGCGTCCCCGCCAACTGCATGCCATCGCCCGAGTCGCCACAGAATCGGACCGTGGCGGAGTGAACTTCGATGATGGGCTTGTGAGTTTCGACGGAGGTCGTGGTGCTAGCCATCTTGGATCTAGATTCCTCTACGTGATGATATCGGTCGCGGTGGGTGGGAGAGCAACCGAGGCGGCGGGCGTTTTTACGCGCCTTCACGCTCCTGTGTGGCGGCGCGGGCGACGGGGGGTTGGTTGTAGACGGCTTTCGGGAAGTGCTGGACCAGGTAGTGGACGATACCCGACACCTTGACCAGACCGACGGGCCGTTTCGCGACATCCACGATCGGCAGACGACGGTATCCGCCCCCCGACATCTGGCTGATCGCCTGTCCGACCTTGGCATCGGCCGGCAGCGTGGTGACGTTGGTCGTCATGACCGACGAGATGGGCGCGTCGAGATTGGCGTTGGCCGCCATCAGTCGCAAGGCATCTCGCTCGGTGAAGATGCCGGCCAGCACGCCCTCGCGGCAGATGATGGCACTGCCTGTCTTGCGAGCCTTGAGCAGTTCCAACAATTCGCGCACGGTCACGTTCGGCTCGACGCAGCATGGCTCGACCATGCCGGCATGAGCGACCGTTTCCGTATTCAGATTCAACTCGATGTCCACGGCCCAAACTCCGAACGCATAGTTCGGCGGCACGGTGAGCAACCGCTCGACCCGCGTGCCAGCGGGGCGACGGCTCCAAGCAGTGGTGCGGACTCGGTCAGGCGGGTAGGCGACGGCGAGTCGAGGCCAAAGACGCGGACACGTTGCCGCGCGGCAATGCCTCTCCTTGCAACGTTAGCACCGGCCGCCGCCGGTCGCAAGCGTCCTGTCCGTTCGTGTCCGCCCGATCGTCAAGATTGTAACGACGACCGCAATTTAACACGTATCCGCCGGCGGTTGAACGTCAAATTCAAGCGATTTTTTGCCAATCTGACGACAAAGTCAGGCAGGCGGGAGCTTCCCCGGGAAATCCCTTTACAAGTCGCGGCGACGTCACAGCGACTCGTTCGAGCGTCGCCAGGAACTTAGGCTGCGGCATTGACTCCGCATATGAACCGGTCGAAACCAACTCTTCCAATGTCGGGTGATGGACAAACTCTGCCCGAATCGCTTTGTCATCAGCAACCTCTGAGCCCGTGCGCTTTCGCTCACGGAAGATTCGTTCGTATCGCATAACGTCACCCTACTCCGCCTCGGGCGGCAGGCCTTGCTGGTAGAACTTCGACAGGTCGATACCCCCCTTTTGTTGCTCCTCTTCGATGAGCCGCAGCCGCGATTCGAGCCGCTCGATGCGCCGGACCAACGAGGGCAGCAACTGCCTTTCCTCAGGCTCGGGCTTTGGTCGGGGTACCGTGGGATAACCCAGATGACGCTCGAGCGCCGCGAACAGCAGCAGCGGATCCTTCCGGCGATTGGCGAGCGCGATTTGCCCCTCCTTCTCGCCGAACAAAACGGCCGCGGGGGAGTCGTCGTTCGAGAGGCCCTGCGCCCTCTGCTGATTGACATAATGCTGACTGCGAACATAGAGCAGGTCGGCAAAGTCGATAATGCCGATCTGTCGTCGCACGACGTGGATCCACTCGCGCCACACGGCGTCGAAAATCGGATCCTTGGCCACCGCGTCGAGCCCTGCATCGTAGCCTAGCCGGTTGCGGCTCAGCGTCTCGAACTGAAACAAGAAGATGCCCTGAATCGTGGCCCCTTCGGCGCGATACTTCGCTTCGCGAGCGAGCACGTCGAGCGCTGTGCGAAAGTCGAATCGCGCGCGCTCGTCCTCGGAAGCGACCACCAAAAACGTCTGAAAGGGCGTGAAATAATGCCCCAGCTTGGCCATGGCGGTACCGAAGACGCCGTGGAACTTCAACTCGGCCGCCAGAAAGTCGATGGCCATGGGCAGCTTTGTCGTGGCGAGCACCTCTTCGCGTAGTGTCCCCAGCAGTTCCTGGACCGACAGGCCCGCAGAAATACGCTCCGCCAGAGTCCGGAAGAAATAGGCCTGCTCGACGTACTCCTCGCGTTCCAGCGGCATGCACAGCTTTCGACGTTGGAGGTCCTTGCGCGAATCAGGTTCGGCGCAAGGTAAACTTGATCGGGAGACGGTCCGGGATCTGCCGTAGCGCACCGCTGGCAGGTCTCCCCGACTCGCCTATAATAACGAAAACCTAGCCACACCACACAGTTGCGCCCCCCGTGGCGCGGAGTTCCGCCGGTGCATCGCCCGTTTTCTACCATTGAAGCCGCCGTCGAAGCCCTGGCCCGCGGCGAAGTGGTCATCGTCGCCGACGACGAAGATCGCGAGAACGAAGGGGACTTCATCTGCGCGGCCGACAAGGTCACGCCCGAGATCGTGAACTTCATGATTACGCACGGGCGAGGCCAGTTGTGCATGCCGATCCTGCCCGAGGTGTGCGATCGGCTGAAGCTCAACCCGATGGTCGACTCGACGCTGAACAACGCTCCACTGCAGACGTCGTTCACCGTGCCGATCGATCATCGCACCTCGCGCACGGGCATCACGGCCAAGGAACGGGCCACCACGATCCAGGCCGTCCTCGATCCGCAAAGCCGGCCGAGCGACTTCGTGCGTCCCGGGCATCTCTTTCCGCTGATGGCCAAAGAGGGGGGCGTTCTGCGGCGCGCCGGCCATACCGAGGCCGCCGTCGATCTGGCCCGGCTGGCAGGCCTCGCTCCGGCGGGCGTGCTGTGCGAGATCCTCGATCCCACCGGCGACCGCGCCGACCGGCGGCGTTTGCTCGAACTGGCGGCCGAGCACAAGCTCGAGATCATCACCATCGAGGAGTTGATCCGCTACCGACGCCGTAGCGAGAAGCTGGTCTACCGCGAGGCCGAGGCTGAATTGCCCACCAAGCATGGCCAATTCAAGATCATCGCCTACGGCGTGAAGTACGAGTCGCAGCAGCCGATCGTGCTGGTGCGCGGCGACCTGACGAAGGCGGCCGCCCCGCTCGTCCGGCTCCATTCATCCTGCTTCACCGGCGACCTGATCGATTCGCTGCGCTGCGACTGCGGAGATCAACTGCACATGGCGCTCGACATGATCGCCAGTGAAGGCGCCGGCGTTTTGGTCTACCTGCAGCAAGAGGGACGCGGCATCGGACTGATGAACAAGATCAAGGCCTATGCCCTGCAAGACCAGGGGCTCGACACGGTCGAGGCCAACCTGGCGCTCGGCTACAAGGCCGATACCCGGGATTACGGTGTCGGCATTCAACTGCTCAAGGACCTGGGCCTGACCAAGGTCCGCCTGCTGACGAACAATCCCAAGAAGACCGATGCCGCCATCTACGGCGGGTTCGACCTGGAAGTGGTCGACCAGGTGCCGATCATTCCCCCCGTCAACGAGCACAACGCGCACTATATCGCCACGAAGCGCGAAAAGATGGGGCACCACCTGCCCGAGGTGGAATAGGCGAACCGGTGCAAAAGTCGGCCAAATCAGGCGATTTCCGCAACCTATAGTTGCCGTGTGAGGTGTTTCGCCCTCACCACGAGCAAGTCCGTCGTCCGCAGGTCAGGTACGCGCGTACCTGACAAAACCCGACGGTGGGCATTGCCAGTAAATCCATCGCGGCCGGCCGATGCGAACGCTTTCTCAATCACCGTGGGGACCTCTGGGCGCCACTGGCTCCGCCAGTGCCGCGCGGCGCACGATCGTGGCTGCGCTGTGCGCTTTTATCGTGGCACTTTCCACGACTGGACTTGCACGCGGCGCGACACTCCCCTCAAGTTCACACTCCCGGCAAGCTCTTCGCCAACAACGGCAGGCCCACGACGCGCTCGATACGCTTCGACGAGCGATCGTCGCCAGCGGAGAAATGAGCTCGGAGGAACTTGCTCGATACTCGGCCACTTTTACAAAACTAGCCACCGAGTTGGATCGTTCGCTCGATCGATCGTGGCCGACACACGAGCAGGCACGATTCATCCTCGCCTTTCTGCACCGGCGCCTGCTCACCGGCGGCTACGACGCCGCGTGCCACGATCCGCGCCGCGCGTTCGATCGTGGCGAGTTTAATTGCGTCGGCTCGACCCTGTTGTTCCACTGCCTGGCAGCCCACTGCGGGCTGGAATCTCACGCCATGCTCATCACCGGGCACGTCTGGTGCCGCGTCGACTCGCGTGAACACTCCTACGACGTCGAAACGACGAACGATCGCTGGCGGCCAGAAGACAAACTCAGCAGCAACATCGACTTGCACGAGGTCCGGGCTCTCGACACCGACGGGATGGTCGCGCTGGTGTACTACAACCGCAGCGTTGTGGAACTCGAGCAGAGAGACTATCTGGCAGCGATCGAGGCGTGCCGAGCAGTGCTCGAACTCGATGCCGAAGCCGACATTGCCCGCGACAATTTGACAGCAGCCTACAACAACTGGGCCGTGCAAAACTCCGAAGAAGGGCACCACCCGGAGGCCTTGAAGCTGCTGGCCGAGGCACGGGCCATCGCCCCGCACGACGAACGATTAAAGGCCAACGCCCGGCGGCTGTACGCCCGATCGTACGAAGCCCACCTGGCCGCCGGCGAATATCTCGCAGCCAGCGAGATCGTGGCCGCCGCGGTGACGGAGTTCCCGGACGATGATTACTTCGTGGCGGCACGTTCGCAACTGCTTTCCAAGCGTGTGTTCGAGTTGCTGCAATTTGGCAACGCGGTTCCGCTGCCGCAACCTGGTGTTTGAGCGGGGTAGAACGAGCTGACTAGATCCGCGTAACCGAACAGGCTCCAACTTCCCTTACTCACGTCCCCCGATTTGCCTCCCCGGTTTTTCTGAGCTAGGGTTCTGTTGGCGTCGAGTTCGCGCGACGCTGGCGGTACACATCTCCTAGCGAACGGGTCGTTCCGAAGCACTCAGGCGTGCGCGTGTCGATTCTGGCGAGCGCGGGGTGATTCTGCCGAGCGGCAAGCACAACATTTCTGTAGCTATTTCGACTTGCACGGCGGCCCCTTCCTCTCGTGCCGTCGCACGAATACCCGTTGAACATTCCGCGCGCCAAGGCGACGTTCGTTCGCGCTGCGCGCGGCCCCTTTTTTACTTGCGCCCCACCGATGAGCACCACGAATTCAGGATCCGAAGGTATGAGCTTTGCCGCCAGCGGTACGTTTGCTGTCCCGACCTCCACGCCCGAGTTGGCGACTCCGCCCGGCCTTTCACCGCCGCCGGAGTTCGCCACCGCGGGTAACACCGCCACCGACGACGAAGTCTGCGCGCTGGTGTGGGGGCTGCTGACGCGGCTCTATCCGCGCGGTCGGGCGGTGGAACGGCGCCGCGAGCTGCGCTACCCGTTCCCTCACCTGGTCACGCTTACGCCCGTGAATGAAAACGCCACCGAGCGTCTGGGCGAGAGCTTGTCTGTCGTGGGGCGGCACTTGTCGGAACGGGGGCTGGGCTTCTTCCACCAGGCCCCCCTGCCCTATCGCCACGTTGTGGCCACGCTCGAAACCGAGGATGGCCGCAGCATCTCGCTCCTGCTCGACGTGAGCTGGTGCCGCTTCACCCGCGCCGGTTGGTACGAGAGTGGCGGGCGATTCTTGAAGGTCGTGCGGCCGAATGCTGCTTGACAGTCGACCTCGAAGCCGCTCGGATGATTTCGTCGAGTGGCACGTGCGCTCGTTCCACTGCGACACGTTTGTCGCGCGAGCGCTACCTTATCGAGGAAAGGGGCACTCTTATGGGCATGTGTGGTGCGATCTATGCGCTATCGCCGCAGGAATATCAGAAAGTATGTTCGGACCCAGGTGTCTGGGAGACGCTAACCGACTGGTCCCGTCCTCAAGTCCCCTGCTGTGACCTGCAAAAGTCGTGGCATGGCTTGCATTACTTGCTGACCGGAGAAAGTGCCGACGCTCCACTGCCTTTGGGGTTCATTTTCGCAAGCGGAGAGCCCATCGAAGAACTCGATGCCGGCTATGGAGCACCTTGCTGGATTTCACCAGAACAAGCGCGCGAAGTACACTTCGCGTTAGACCGTCTTTCCGATGAAGAACTCTGGGCGCGCTTCGATCCTGAAGCCATGAATCAAGCGGGTATTTACCCAATGATTTGGGACGAAGGCGAAGGCGATCTGCGCGAAGAGTACACCATGTACTTTCACGAATTGAAGAAACTCGTCGCCGACGCAGCCGAGAAGAACAAGGGACTGGTATCCCATCTAAGTTGAGCGAATAATGCATCGCTCCGTCGAAAAGATTAACTGCATCGGTGGCAAGAACCACTGCTGGGCAAGCCAGTGGTGTCACACTTTGCAGAAACACTACGAAGCGAGAAACCGAGCGAGTTTTTCTTTCGTCGCCGGCGATTGCAACTCGCTCTTGCCGAAGCCCGGCTCGGCCCCCTCGGCCACGGCGCGGGCCTGATACTCGGGGTAGTTGGTGACCAGCATCACGGGTATGGAGGCAAGGGAGTCGTCGGCCTTCATCGCGCGGATGATGTCGAGGCCGTCGCTGCCGTCTAAATCGAGCAGGCGGTTCACGAGCACCAAGTCGTACTGGTTCGCGCGAAGCTGGGCGAGCGATTCGGCGAGATCATCGGCGCCGTCGATCCGCGCGGCAAAGTGCCCGGCGATCAAGCGGCTGATCGCGCCGTGATCCATGCCGCACTGACCGATATTCAGGACGCGGCGCGTCAATTCTCGCTCGCCTCGTCGGCGCCCTCCTCGGGCACGATGGCGAACAGGTGGCTCTTGTTCGCGATGTAGAGCACGCCGTTGGCAATCACGGGCGTGCTGTAAACCGAATTGCCCATGTTGATCTCGGAGATGATCTCCAGCTCCTTGCCGTGCTTGAGCACGGTGATGTCGCCGTCTTCGTCGCCGATGTAGACCTTGTCGTCGACGATCAGGGGCGAGCCCCACGCCGCGGCGAGCATGTCGTGCGTCCAGTAGGGCTGGCCGGTCTTCGCGTCGAGACAGTGGAACAGGCCGCTGAAGTCGGCCACGTAGAGGATGTCGTCCTTGATCGCCACGGTGCCGCAGGTGCGGTGCATCGTCTCTTCGAACTCGAGCTTGCCGTCGCCGTCGCTATCGACACCCGTGTAGTGCCACACGGCGGCGGAATTCGGATTCGGACGAGCCACTTCGCCCTCTTCGGCGTTCACGGCCTGGATGCGGCGGTGGGGGATGGGGGTCTTGAGATCCTTGAGATTGAAGGCCAACTCGGGACTGACGTCGCCGCGCTTCGTGGGGTCGATGCACCAGAGGTGTCCGGCCCCTTCGCCGTGCTCGGGGTCTTCTCCCACCCCGATAAAAACCAACCCGTTGTAAATCACCGGCGTGCCGATGATGTGATTGCGCGTGGCGCGCTGCAGGGCGTATTTCGATTCCTTGGGATTGCAGTCGAACTTCCAGAGCAGCTCGGGCTTGCCGTCGGGGGTGGCCTCGCCCCGGAAGCTGTAGAGCCAGCCATCGCCGGCGCCGAACAACACCTGCGGCACGCCGTCGATCACGGCAAAGGCCGGCGACGACCACTGCCCGTGCAGTACGTTTGCCCCGGGCGAGTTGTCGGTCCACAGCACCTTGCCGGTGTTCTTGTCGAGACAGAGGAACGTGGGGGCCGAAGGACTCGGCAGCACGGCGTGGCCTTCATCAACGCCGTTCGACGTATTCACGAAGAGCAGATCGCCGGCCGAGGTGACGGAGCAACTGCACATGTTGTGCTGCGACACGCCTAGCTCGCTCATCATGTCGAGCTTCCAGACGATATCGGCCTCGTCTTCGGCGACGTGGGTCTCGCTCGTGTAGGGACCGTCGTTCTCGCCGTTATCGCGGAAGCCCTCCGTGTCGAGGCAGACGACCTCGCCACGGCTGGTGACGAACCAGAGCTTGTCCCCTTCGACGAGCGGAGCGCAGCAGATGCCTTGCAGGGGCCAGTCGTGAACGCGACCCGTGGGGAGCTTCTCGCTCGAGTGCTGCCAGAGAAACTTGCCGTCGGCCTCGTTGAAGCAGAGCAGCACGCCCAGATCGACGGTCGCCGGGTAGCGTTTCAGGTAGCCGGCGCCATTGTTCGAGCCCACGTATACCTTGCCGTTGGCAATCACGGGATTGCCGTAGCTTTGCGAGCCGAGCCGCGCGGCCCATTTGATATTTTGCCCCGAGCCGGGCGTCCACTCCCCCGTCTCGTCGTCGATCTCGCCCACTTCCCACTCGCTGGGAATGTTCTTGGCCTCGGGCGTGTTGTTCTTGATGGTGCTGCCCCCCCATTGAGCCCAGTCCTTGTCTTTGACGCCGACGGGCTTGGGGGCTTCGACCTTGTGTGCGTTGGCTTCGTTGGCGCGCGTATGGCCATTCGCAAGCAACAGGAACAGCCCGCTGGCCAACAGCGACGATGCGAGTTTGGTCTTCATCGGAAGCGTCTTCTCCATGTAGGTCAGGTACGGGCGTACCTGACAAAACCGTCGTTCTGATTCCTGTCAGGCACGTGAGGGGTGCCTGAGCTACGGTGCGCTAATTCGGCGTCACCTGGATGTTGTCGAGAAAGATCTCGGCGTTCGTCGCATTGCCGAATAAGCCTGGGCTACCGACGAGGTTGGGGGCGTTGTCGGTCGCCTCGATCTGCCATTCTTGCGGCTCGGGCGTACCACGTTCCCAGACCTTGCCGCGCAAGACGGCCTTGTCCCCCTGGGCCTCGGCGCGGAACTTGAGCGTGTACCACTTGTCGGGCTCCCATTTCAGCGGAACCGTTTTCGAGAAGCGGCCCAACTGCGACGTCCAACTGCGGATCTGCAGCTCTTGTTCGACGCCCCGCAGGTCGAGCGTGTAGCGCTGCGCGATCAGCCCGATGTCGGGCAGCTTGTCGCCACGCATGGCGCCGCGGATATCGGCCTGAATCGTGTAGTCGTGCAGGTCGGTACGCCCCATCCATGCCTGGCTGCGCGTCCCCTTGGGAATCGTGGTGACCTTGACCATCACTGGGTCGCCATCCAGCTCGCGCACGATGTGGCGATAGCGGGCACCGACCCAGGGGAGCGGTACCTCGCCATCCGAGATATCAAACGACCAGGGGAGATCGGGAATGATCCGCACGCGGGCCATCCCCTGCAGATCGCCCACCTGGGCCGTGACCGTCGAGGCCGTGTGCTGCGCCGAGCTGTCGGCCAGGTACTCGCCGTCGGGCGAGATCGTGCCGTGGGCATCGACGCTGAACTCGGCCTTCGACTTTTTGAGGAACTGGCCGTTCGAGTTGAACAGGCGCACCTCGAACTGCACCTTCTCCCCCGGCTTCACCTGGGCTTCGACCGGCACCACCTGTACGAACGCCGGCTGTGGATCGTTCGAGACGGGAGTCTCGGCCGGCAGTTGCTGCACGTCGCCGCTGGAGTTCTTCGCCTCTTTGTCGCCGATGCAGTAGAGCGCGGCGGTCGTCGGCAGATAGATGCGCCCATGGGCGATAATCGGCGAGCCGTAGACCTCCTCGCCCTGCGGCAGACGCAGACGATGCACGATATCGCAACCCTTGTCGCTGGGCTTCAGCACGTAGAAGCGGCCGTCGACCGAGCAGGCATAGAGCTTGCCATCGCCGTAGATCAGGCTGGCACGCATCATCGTGCCGAGCTTTTGCTTCTTGCCGATCTGCTTGCCATCGGCGGCATTGAACACGTACAAACCGCCCGAGTCGTCCAGGGCGTAGACGCGACCGTCGATCACCACCGGCGAACACTTGCCGATGCCGATCTCCTTCTTCAGCCACAACGTATTCGTCTGCGTAATGTTGCGTCCCAGCTTCACCGCGGGGGGCGCGCCAGGGGGCGCCGGCTTCGGCGCGGAGGGGGGCTCTTCCGGGGGCAAGCCCTTCAGGCTTCCCTGGATGGCGGCCACGGCCCCCATCGTCGTGTTGTCCATGTTCTCTTCGCTATGGCCACAGTAGACGATGCCGTCGACCACCACCGGCGACGTATTAATGCCACGACGCGAGAAGTTGTACTTCCAGACGGGCTTGCCCGTGCGAGGCTGGAAGGCGTGCAGGCCGCCATCGCCGGAGCCAAAGATCATCAGCGCCTCGCCGTCGATCACCGAGATCACCGGCGTGCTGTAGGTCGTGTCGTCGGGTAGGGGCGAAGTGCCGTTGAACCAGACCACCTCGCCCGTGTTCTTATCCATCGCCAGAAAGCGATGCGCCGGACGGGCCATATCGCCCCAACCGATAATCACCGCGCTCGTGATGACGAGATCCTCGAACAGGATCGGCACGTTCGTGCGGCCGCCGTACGTGCTGAGCAGCCCGAACTCTTCGCTCAACGAACGAGTCCAAAGGGGCTTGCCGGTCTCGCCATCGAGACAGCAGAAGTAACCGCAGACGCCCATCGCGTAGACACGTCCCGTGGCGGGATCGCCCACGACCGACGACCAGGCCACGCGTTCGGCGGGCACGTCGGTCAGGTAGACGTTGAACTTGTGTTCCCAGATCTTCTTGCCGGTGTTCGCATCGAGGCAGACGACCTTTTCCCCCTCGCTGGGCGTTTCGATCGCGTCGCGCGACAGCAAGTAGACCTTGCCGTGCATGACGATGGGGGTCGAGACCGTGCTGATCTCGGTATTCTTCCAAAGCACGTTCTCGCCTTCGGGATCCCAGCGATCGATGAGCCCCGACTCGCGCGAGATGCCGTTCTGCTCCGGACCGCGCCAGTTGGGCCAATCGCCAGGGTCGGGCTTTTCAACCGCCTGGGCCGTTCGATCGACGGCACTCGCCAACAAGAGAAGCAAGAGAGTAAATACACGAGCCGGGATCCGTTGCATGGCGAAGAGTCCGGTTCCGAGGGCGGGGCAAGGATGGCAGGCAAAGCAGCACGCTGCAGGACGGAAGACGGCTCGCGCCGCTCCGCGCGCTGGAAAACGTGGCGTGGACCACGTCTCTGTCAGGATACGACGCCACGTAGGGTCGGGCAAGCCGCGGGGACCTTGCGGAGGGGGATCACACCAGCACCCCTTTGGTCGATGCAGAAGACCACAACTACTGGCAGACTCGCGGTTTTGGCCGTGTCGACCCGGCTGCCGGGCGCGAGCGACGAACGCTACTGCTTAATTGGGCAGTGGGAAGAGGCTGGTGTCGGTTTCCGTCTCTCCCGGCTCGTGATCGGCGAGGATGTCCTCGAGCAGGTTGTAGAGGAACCAGTCGAGATCGGTGGCACCGCCGGTGAGATGGTCGATTTCGCCGTCGTCGAAGAGCGTGGTGCCGGGGATGAGATAGATCGTGCCATTCGCGCCGCCGGGCGTGCCGGTGAGATGCGCGATGCGATCTTCGTAGCTCCCCGCCGAAGTCCACTCGTTGTGAATGGCCAGTAGCGCGGCGGCGTTCAAGTCGAAGATGGTCTTGTCCGAGATCAACAGGTCTTCGCCCGCTTCTCCCGCCAGCGTGTCGAGTCCCATTCCGCCGATAAGGATATCGTTACCCGTCCCTCCCGAGATGCTGTCCTTGCCCGAGCCACCGCTGAGCACGTCGTGGCCGGCGCCGCCGAGGAGGGTGTCGTTCCCTTCGCTGCCGTCGCCGCCGGTAAGCAGGTCGTCTCCGTCGCCGCCGTCTAAAAGATCGTGGCCATGGTGGCCGAAGATCTGGTCGTTACCATCCTCGCCAAAAAGACGATCGGCGCGGCCTTCGGCGCCATCGCTGCCATCGCCCAGGATGGTGTCGTTGCCGGCGCCACCGTAGACGGTGTCTTCGCCTCCTTCGAGGCCGTCTGCTTCGATCAGGTCGTTGCCGGGACCGCCGATGAGCGTGTCGTTCCCTTCGGCGCCATCCCCCTTCGCGCCAACGAACTCGCCGCGGAGGATGTCGTCGGCGTCGCCGCCGATGAGCGTATCGTTGTGCCGGCCCCCTTCGAGCGTCGCGGAAATGGTCGAAAGCGCGGCGGCGTCGAGCACATCGTTGCCGGAGTGACCCTTGCCGATCACACGGCCGGTGACGCCAGTGAATACCGTGACGAAATTGGTCGTGAAGCCGCCGATCCTGGTAGTGTGAACTTCCACCTCGGTCGCGCTGGTTTGTATGAACTGGACGGAGTCGGCGCCTCCCGACCCTTCCCACTCGATGTTTTCGCCGACCTGCGCGAGTCGCCAGACGTGTACGGTGCGCGTGGCGGGGGCACTAACGCCGCCATCCTTGTCGGTGGCGCGGACCTGTACGTTATAGGACGCCGGCGTGTTGAACGTGTGACTGACCACCGTGCCATTCGGACCGACGACGGTTTCGTCGATCTCGCCATCTCCGTTCCAATCGATGGTAAAGGTGTAACCGGCGGCACGGTCGGCCGCCGAGGGATCGTTGGCCAGCAGCACGAAGTTCTGCGAGACCCCGACGTGCGAGACATTGACCCCCGTTACGTTCGCCGTCGGCGGGGCATTGCCGATGGTGATCGTCGCCGTATCGGTGGCGACGCCGCCAGGGCCCGTCACGCGCAAGCGGACGGTGTACGTGCCCTCTTCGGTAATGATCCAGTTGAGATTCTTGCCCGTCGCATCGTAGGAACCGTCGTCGCCGAGATCCCATTCGTAAAGGGAAATCACACCGGTGCCACTTCCCACCAGCGCCACGGCCACGCCTTCGATGCTGGTGTAGGGTCCACCGGCGATCGCCGTGGGCGGAATCGCCACGACGTCGGCCGACAGCACGATTTCGTACGAACTGCCCGCTGCTCCCAGATCGGCGCCAACGTCGGTCGAGAAGGTCAGCGTGGCCGTGCGCAGGCCCACCGGCGCGGTGGGGAGCACGTGGATGGTGAGCGAGGCGAGCGAGCCGGCGTCGATCTTCATGCCGGGGGTAAAGCCCGTGACGCTGAAGTAAGAGGCGTCCACACCACTGAAGGAGAACGAACGGAGCGACAGCGCGGTCAGGTCCCCCAGGTCGCCATCGGTGGTGATGTTCGAGATCTGGATGGGCAGCGGCGTATTGGCGCCAAGCTCGGTCACGCCGAAATCGAGCGAGCTGATGCTCGAATAGATCGGCCCGACGCCCGTGCCCGTCAACTGGGAGATCTTGTTGCCCGCGGCACTCGTCACGGTCACCTGCTGCGTGTCGGGCAGGCGATCGGTCGGCGTGTAGCTGATGGTCGACGTGACGCTGTCGCTACCGAGCGTGGGATCCTTGAAGAGCCAGGCCAGCGAGGCGGCGCTGCCCGTGAAGCTGCCGGTGATCGTGGGAATGCTCACGTTGGCCAACTTGGTGAAGTTGGGCCCCATGTTGAAGGCCTGCAAGTCCTGGGTCGCCGTCGCGCCGATGCGCACCGCGCCAAAGTCGACGTCGGGGGCCGCGAGGACGGCCGGCAGGAAGGCCGTATTGAAAAAGGTGTTGTAGGCGTGCTGGGCGACGATCGAATACCCCGCCGCATTCAGGTGGATCGCATCTCCCGCTGGCTTGTGCGACATGGGGGCGGGCAAATCGGTGTACGCCTGATTCGGAAATCCGGTGGGGCTTCCCAACGCGCCCAGCGCAGAAAAGGTACCCAGGTTGCCGGTGTAACCGACCGTGGTCGAGACGATACCGAAATTCGAGACGTAATGAATGCGCCGCGAGTCGAGCCCGATATCCTCGAACTCGACTTCTCCCGAACGCATCTCGGCATTGATCACCCCACTTTGTTGCAGACGTTCCGCAGGATCGTTCGTGGGGGTAACGCCGAGCAGCAGACGAATCAGGTCGCCGTTGGTGCCGATGTCCCAAACGTTGGGATAGTCGTAGCCCACGAACAGGATCTGAATGTCGGGGCGTACATTCAGGATCGTATTCATGACGGTGACGAGATCTTCCTTGATCGTCGCGAAGAGCTGCGAGTTATCTCCGCCCAGGGTGAATCCCCCGTTCTGTGCGGCCTGCAGAAAATCGTTCCCCCCCAGGCAGATGAGCACCACGTCGGCATTGGGATGCGCTTCGATGCGCGAGATCACGCTCGCCGGATTATCGGCGTCTTGATAGGCGCGCCGGCCACCGATCGCCTCGCCATACACCGGCAGGCCCCCCAGCAGATTGTTCGACATCGTCTGGGTCGGGGCCCGCATGCCCACGCCCCAGCTATCGCCGAACGCGATGATGCCCGCGAGCAGTCGCCGTTCCTCGAGCTGATCGACCGCCAGGCGGCGTCCACGCTGCACCAACGCAGCACGCGTGCGCGGAGAACGCCGGGTGGTCTTCCAGAGACTTGCTGACTTGGAACGAGGCTTCATCATTCGCGCTCCCATGCATCGATCGAACAGGGTCCCCTCCGCTCGGGCAGCCAATTCCTGCCTGGCTATGCACCTGAACAACACGCGAAATCAGAAATCGTTTCGCTTTTTCGCTAATTGTCCTGTTCGGCAGGGAGAGAAAAAACCTGAGAAAACAGCCTAAGCCCCCAAAATGGCCACTTCTGCAATCCACTTTGGCCTCGCTCGCCCTATAATGGGGCGGAAGGTCGCGTGTATCCGTGGGGGATGCGACCAGGGGAAAATCGCCACCGGCCATGAGCTTGCATCGCTTGCCGCGCCGCCGAGGGCGTATCGTCCAGGAATGAAGTCTGTGAGTAACACCTTGCCTCCCGTTCCGCCGGCTCCCATTGATGAGCCCGGGGGAGAGTCGAATCCATTGACGCCCGCGGTCAGCCGGCGTCGCATCAACGATCTGATCGAGCAAATCAAGGAATCGGCTGAGAAGCTGGCCGGCGACGAGCCGAGCCGTGGCGACTTGAAGCTCTTGAGCCGCACGTTGCGCGAGTTGCGCTACGCCTTCAAGGTCTTCACCCCCTATCGCTCGGTGCGCAAGGTGACCGTGTTCGGTTCGGCTCGTACTCCGCCGGGGGTGCCCAGCTATCAGCAAGCGGTCGACTTCGGCCGCGCGATGGCCGAGCAGAACTGGTTGATCGTGACCGGCGCCGCCAGCGGCATCATGGAGGCGGGACACGTCGGCGCCGGGCGCGAGCACTCGATGGGCCTCAACATCATGCTCCCCTTCGAGCAAGAGGCCAACCCGATCATCGCGGGGGACCCGAAGCTCGTCCACATGAAGTACTTCTTCACGCGCAAGCTGATGTTCGTGAAGGAATGCGATGCCGTGTGCTTGCTGCCGGGGGGTTTTGGCACGCTCGACGAAGGGCTCGAGGTGCTCACGCTGCTGCAGACCGGCAAGCGCGACATCGTGCCGGTGGTCTTTCTCGACGAGCCAGGCGGAACGTTCTGGAAGCGCTGGCACGAGTTCGTCGTCGAATGCCTGCTGAAGCACGCGCTGATCTCGCCCGAGGATCTCTCGCTCTACAAGCTGACCGATCGAGTGGACGAGGCGGTGGAGGAAATCATCAATTTCTTCCGCGTCTACCACAGCATGCGCTACGTGCGGAACAAGCTGGTGTTGCGTCTGCAATCGGCGCCCGGTCCGGAGTTGCTCGCGGAGATCAACGAGCAGTTTCAAGACATTCTGCTCGAGGGGGAGTTCACCGTTCGCGAGGCCTTGCCCGAGGAGAAAGACGAACCCTCGCTGGCGAAGCTGCCACGACTGGTCTTCCGCTTCAATCGGCGCAATCTCGGCCGCTTGCGGCAGTTGATCGACTGCTTGAATCGCGGCGCCGTGCCGATCGAGGCCGAGCGCACCTGAACGCCGGGGGACTATGCGCTGCCGAGCATTCGCGAGGCCGCTTGCTCGCCACTGCGAATGCAGTTCGGCACGCCCACACCATGATAGGCGTTGCCGGCGAGCGCCAAGCCCGGGTGCGTGCTGGCGCGCTCCAGAATTCGAGCCACGCGCTCGACGTGCCCCAGGTGATACTGCGGCATGGCGCCGCTCCAGCGACGCACGAGGCTGAACGCGGGCGCGCCGCGCAGGCCCAAGAGCTCGCGCAGCTCGCGTGTGGCGATGCGTTGCAATTCGGCATCGTCGAGCTGCTCGATCTCGGGATGGCAGGCGCCCCCAAGAAACACGCGCAGCAAGATTTCTCCCTCGGGGGCGCGGCCAGGAAACTTCTGACTACTGTAGCTGCAGGCGATGATCTGTCGCCGTTCGATCTCGGGCACGACAAAACCAAAACCAGAGGGGGGCTGGTCGAACTGCTCGCGACGATAACCGGCCAAGACGATCGCACAGCCGGCGTATTCGATCGTGCGCAGATCGGCGGACAACGGCGCATCGACGGCAGCGAGCAATCGCGACGCGGCCGGGGCCGGCAAGGCCACGACGACGGCATCGGCGATGATCGGCGCGGGCTGCGACGTTGCCAGGTCGAGCACGTCCACGCGCCAGGCGCCGTCTGCTTGCCGCGCGATCGATTCGACGCGAGTCCGCAGCCGTACGCTCGCGGCCGGTAGCCGCGCCACGATGGCCTGTACGAGACTTTCCATTCCGCCGCGCGGCGCCGCAAAGAGGCCATAGCGCGCGCCGCTTTCGTGCTCGCCGGCGGCGCCTCGTGCGCGGCGCTCGGCAAGCGTGCCGCGAATGAGGCTGCCGTACTTGTGCTCCATCTCGACAAAGCGCGGGAGCGCCGCCTGGACGCTCAAACGCTCTGGATCTGCCGTGTAGATGCCGCCGACGAGCGGTTGCACGAGGCGTTCGAATACTTCGCGTCCCAGGCGACGGCGCGCGAAGGATGCCAGACTCTCGTCTGCCAGGTCGCGCCGCGGCGACACGAATCGCTCCATTGCCAGACGCAGCTTGCCCGCCGGACTCAAAATCGGCGTGGTGAACATCGGACCGAGCCGCGCGGGGGCCAGGAGCGCAAACCCCTCGGGCACCGGCTGAAGCCTTCCGCGATGCACGACAAACGCGCGCCGCTGGGCATCGTTCGTCTGCAACAGTTCATCGCCCAGCCCGACGCGACGACAGAGATCAATTGCCCAGGGGACGTTGGTGATGAAATTGTCGGCACTGGCTTCGAGCAGATAGCCGTGCTCGTACTTGGTTTCGAGCACGCCACCCACGCGTGCCGCGGCTTCGACGAGCACGACCTCGACGTGGGGCGCGAGCTCGTGTACGCGATGCGCAGCGGCGAGCCCCGTGATTCCGCCCCCGAGGACGACGACCTTTCGCACGGCGGTTGGCAAGTTTGGCGCGGCCGCAGGGGCCGATCGGGTTAGCGGAGAGGACGAGAACTGAGCTCGCGGACGGCTTCGATGAGCGCGAGCACGTGCTCGACGGGAGTCTGCGGCAAGACGCCATGCCCCAGATTGAAGATGTGTCCGGGCCGGCCGGCCGCCTGATCGAGAATGAGGCCCGCGCGGCGGCGAATCTCCTCGGGCGTGGCCAGCAGCACGAGCGGATCGAGATTGCCCTGCACGGCGTGTTGCGGCCCAACGGCCTTCCAGGCCTCGGCCAGCGAGATGCGCCAATCGATACCGATCACGTCGCCCCCCGCTTCGGCCAGCAGGGGCAGCAGCGCGGGATTGCCCGTCGCAAAGTTGATCACCGGCGCGCCGGGCGTGATGCCGTCGATGATCGCGCGGGTGTGGGGTAGCACGTACTGTCGATAGTCGTCGGGACCGAGGCAGCCCACCCAACTATCGAAGATCTGCACGGCTTGAGCGCCCGCGGCGAGCTGGGCATTCAGATAGCGCGTGACGCCGCGAGCAAGCCGGCCCAGCAACTCGTGCCAGGCGCCGGGGTCGCGATACATCAGGGTCTTCGTGTGGAGGTACGAGCGGCTCGCGCCCCCCTCGATGGCATAACTGGCCAGCGTAAAGGGCGCGCCGGCGAAGCCAATCACCGGGATGAGTTCGGGCAGGCCGGCTCGCGTCTCACGCACCGTCTGCATGACGAAGTCGAGCGCCTCGACACTCTCGAGCTCGATCATCCGCTCGACGTCATCCCCCTCGCGGAGCGGATTGTGAATGACGGGCCCTTCGCCGGCCGAGAACTCGAGCTCGAAACCCATCGGCTCGAGAATGGGCAACAGATCGGAAAAGATGATCGCCGCATCGACCCCCAACCGCTCGACCGTGCGAATCATCACCTCGGCCGAAAGGCCAGGATTCTTGCACAACTCGAGGAAGGTCGTCTTCGAGCGGATCTCGCGATACTCGGGCAGATAGCGGCCGGCCTGGCGCATCAGCCAGATCGGCGTGCGCTCGGTGGGTTCGCGCCGGCAGGCTCGAAGAAAAACACTGTCGTCCCAGGCGCGGCGTGGCCGATCGGCGGCGAGCGACGCATCGCGGACGCGGGGCGATGACGCCAGCGATTTCATTTCGGCAGCCAGCCGACGTTTGCGCGCGAGCAGCTCGGCGGCGTGGCGCGTGAGGGCGACGACCAGGTGCCCCATCTTGGGATGCTCGGGCTCGAGATCGACGGGCCAGTCCCGTTGGCGCAAGGTCTCGCTGGTCGTCGGGCCGATCGAGGTGACCAGCACGCGATCGAGCGCCGCGCGCAACTCGTCGGCGAACCCCAGCCGCGCGGCAAGCTGCTCGACGTGTACGACCTGCTGCGCCGACGTGAACAGCATCGCGTCGATCCGACCGGCCACGATCTCGCGAAGCGTCTGCTCGAGCGGCGCGGTATCGAGGGGCAGATCCCACTGGTAGACACGCACGCACGTGACGCGTGCGCCGCGGGCCTCGAGGCCGGCAATCAGGCTCGGGTTCGGCTGACCGTACTCCTGCAGGGCGACCGATTGATTCGCCAGCGGCACCGCCGTGTCGAGCGTTTGCAACAGTTCGCGCCAGGTGTTGGGCTCGGGCACGCGATGCGTCGGGTCGAGGCCCAATTCCTTCAGCGCCGCCACCGGCTTGGGGCCACGTGCCACGGTGACCACATCGGACAGGGCATGCAAGAAGCGTTGCCGATCGACATGCCGCTCGACGGCCGACACGAGCAATCGCGTGCCCACGCCGGTCATGAACAACACCACGTCGATCTGACCGGTGATCAACAGGTTGGCAAAGTCGATCGCCTCGCGATGGTCGTCGAGGGGGACTTCGCGCAGCGAGGGGCCAATGACAGGCACGCCCCCCGAGCGGCGAATCAACTGTGCCATCTCTTCGGCGCGGCGGCTCTCGAAGGCGGCGACTCGCAGACCGGCAAGATCAGTGGTGGGCGCGGACAAAGGAGGGCCTGCATCGTTGAGAGGAAGTCACGAGGAAACTCTTCCGGTCGGCACGGCCGGCGACTCCGGCGAAACTTCCGATCTCGCTCGATCGAGCGTCCGTAGTTGGGCGATGGCTCGTCGACGGCGCCGTGGCGGAACGTGCTAGATTCATGCTACTCGGCAAGGGGATGGTTCAAAAGGGGAAGATACCGGACTGTAGTGTGGGGGTGGTTGCTTTGTTACGATTGGTCGTTTCGCGAATGCCCTGTCCTCGCCCGATGAGAGATCATGTCGGACCGCACGTTTGAGCGACTGGAACAAACCCTGGCTGCCGAGGGGACCGGTCCGATGCTGGCACGGCTCGCCGACGAACTGGCGGTGGAAAAGCGCTTTCACGAGCTGTTCGACGCCCGGCTGTTGGCGGCACGGCACGAGCTTGGCCTGCCGCCGATTCTCGCAGGCTCGCTCGACGAGCTGCCCGAGGCGGAACGCACGCAGCTCGAGGAGCGTTACGTCGAGGCCTGCCGCGAAGTGGGCCAGCGTCTGCTCGAGGAAGGTCTCGTCCGCGAGGCGTGGATGTATCTGCGTCCCACGGGGGATCGCGCGACGGTCGCCGCCGCGCTAGACCGACTGGCCGAGGCCGACGATCTGCTCGAGCGCCAGCAGCTCGAACCGCTGGTCGAAGTGGCCTTGCACGAAGGAGTTCATCCGGAGCTGGGCTACCGGCTCGTGCTCGATCATTACGGCACCTGCAACGCGATCACCATGCTCGAGGGCATCGTCTTCGAGCGCCCCCGACCGCAACAGCAGGCGTTGGTCGGCATCCTGATCCGGCGCGTTTATCGCGACCTGCGCGCCAACGTGCTGGCCGATCTCGAACGGCGCGGAATCGCGGCGCGCGAGGAGGGTTCGCTGGTGGAGTTGCTCACCGGGCACGACGAGTTGCTCGCCGACGACAACTACCATCTCGACACGTCGCACCTGCACGCGACGGTCCGCTTTGCGCGGCTGGTCGAGGACCGCGAATCGATCGACCTCGCGTGGCAGCTCACCGAGTATGGTCGCCGGCTATCGTCCCTCTACCAGTTCGCCGGGGAACCGCCTTTTGAAGAGGCGTACGTCGCCCACGGACGATTCTTCGGGGCACAGTTGGGCCACGCGGTGGAAGAGGCGGTCGCCTACTTTCGTGCGCGGGCCGAAGAGGCCCCCGCCGAGCAGCGCGGCACGTTTCCGGCCGAGGTGTACATCGTGCTCCTGCTGCGCCTGGGGCGGCGCGAAGCGGCGCTCGAGGCCTCGCTGGTGCTGCTCCCGCCAGGGCTGCCGACGGCACGTTTTGCCCCCGGGGCGCTCGAGCTCGCCCGGCTGGCACGCTGCTACGAGCCGGTCTTGTCTTCGAGTCGCGAGCGGAGCGATCTGCTCAGCTTTGCCGCGGCGCTGGCGCAGCGCGAGCACGAAGCACGCGCGCCGCGATAGCGCCCGTTCGCCCGGCAAACGGCACGCGCACCAAAGAAACAGGCGGCCGGACCACGAGGGCCAGACCGCCTGTTATGCGTAGTCGTCTCATGTCGTGCGGCGCGGAGCGGAATCCATCGTGGTCCCGCTTCGTGCCTTGTGGCCGCCGTGCTACGCCTGTCGGCGGTCCACGGGTTTCGACCCAGCCAGTTCGTTCAATCGAATCTCGTGGGGTGTCGTTCTCGTGCCTCCCCGGCGTCGGCTCCGTGCGAGCGGAGAGCGGTCACCGGCCGCGAAAACGACCGTGGCCTGCCCGGGCTACTGGCAGCCCGGGCAGACCGACGGATAAGTGACTACAGACTAGCGATAGTGACGACGAACGACCGTGTGGTTGGCGTTCGTGTTGACGATGCGACGCTTGCCCTGGACCGAGGCCGAAGGATCAGCCATGGGAGCGGGGGGCATGGGGGCCGAATCGTCACCAGCGGCGGCGGGAGCCGCTTCGCCGGAGTGACCACCGCAGCAGCTATTGCCGCCGCAGCAGGTGTCGCCACCGCAGCACGAGTCGCCACCGCAGCAGCTAGCGGCTTCGCAGCAGCTCGGCTCGCAGCACGACTTCTTCTTGCAGCAAGACTTCTTGCAGGCGAAGAGGTCGAGCAGACCACCGCAGCGCTTCTTGCAGCAGCTCTTCTTGCAGCACGAGGCGGCTTCGCAGCAGCTCGGCTCGCAAGCGTTGCCGCAGCACGAGTCGCCACCGCAGCAGCTAGCCGCTTCGCAGCAGCTCGGCTCGCAGCACGACTTCTTGCAGCACTTGTTGCAATCGAACAGACCACGCAGGCCGCCGAACAGATCGCAGTGCTTCTTGCAGCACGACTTCTTGCAGCACGAGGCGGCTTCGCAGCAGCTCGGCTCGCAGGCGTTGCCGCAGCACGAGTCGCCACCGCAGCAGCTATCCGCTTCGCAGCAGCTCGGCTCGCAGCAGGCATTGCCACCGCAGCAATCGTTCGCTCCGCAGCAGTCCGCGGCCTCGCAGCAGCTCGGCTCGCAGCAGGCGGACGCTTCGCAGCAGCTCGGTTCGCAGCAGCTCGATCCGCAGCCACCGTGGTGGTGCAGGCCAAGCATGCGATCGAGCAGCTCGAAGCCGAAGCTCTGGGTACACAACCCGGCGCTGATCACCAGCGCTCCCAAGACCATGTGCCATTTCATCGAGCAACGTCTCCTTAAATAGAACTGGGGTAGCGCATCCCCACTCTGACGCAGGCCAATTTCGAAGCGACTTGTGCCGGGTCGGCGCAAGCAGGTGCTTCTGACTTCAGGCAGGGTTCTCAACGGGTGAGAACGGCAATCGGTGTGCTGAGGGAAGGCGTCGGGTGGGGATGGTGGGTCGAAACCCGCAGTTCGGCCGTCGTATCGCGCCAAAGCTGCTGAGCCGATCCTTCGGCTCGATTCGGGGACGCAGTCCCTGGCGCTATCTGTCTCGTGCCGTGGCCGGCACGCGTTCCTCTACGAGGGACAGATAGCGTATCGTCCGCGTTTGGAGAGGGCCTTGAGGGCTCGGAAGTAATTTTCTACAAATGATTTACCGCTCTTGTTACGAAGACTTTGCCGCGCTCGTAAGTTGGCCAAACCTTGCGGCCTCTAGGGGAGCCCTAAGGTTTTCCTAGACCATAGCCCAGGCAGAATTTCCGCCCGAATTGGCCTCGGGCGGGCCACTTAGGTATGGTGAAAGCCTATGGCCACCCTCTCGCCCACCCCTCCCTCGCAGGATGAACCCCACCGCACAGGCTGGGAGATGATCGACTTTGCCCAGCTCGTTGGGGTCTCCTGCCCCTGCGGTACCAGTCGCCGGGCGCTGGTCGAAGTGGCAGATTTTCCAGGCTCGATCCACCAGGTCGACATTTCGCTCGACGCGCGGCTCCACTATCACAAGGGGCTCACCGAGACCTATTACTTCCTCGAGTGCGGGCCAGATGCCCGGATGCAGCTCGACGACGAGATCGTTCCCGTGCGGCCGGGCATGTGCATCATGATTCGGCCGGGCGTGCGCCACCGGGCCCTCGGCCGGATGCGCGTGCTGAACATCGTCTATCCGAAGTTCGATCCGGCCGACGAGTGGTTCGACTGAACCGACTGCCTAAGCATCATTGCTCTAAGCGCCGCTGAGCCGGCCCAGGTCTTCTTCGACCAGTTGGACCGATTGCCGGGCCTCTTCCAGCTTCTTGTCGATCGGCTTCGTGTAGTAGGCCCGCTTGGCCAGGTCCTGAAACACTTCGTCGAATCGTCCGACCAGTTGCAGCGCCGAGGGGCATTCCTGCAATTCTTGCATGGCGCGAGCGGTCTCGGCCGCAAAGTGCTTGGCCAGCAGACCGTCGTTCTCTTGCTGCAGGGCGCAGAGCCGGTCGGAGAGCTTGCTCCCTTCGCGATCGCCCAAGAGATAAAGGCCCACATCCGCCTTGCAGACGCCGGCATTGCAGACGGCGTTGCCGACGATCGATTTCTTGCTGGCCCGGGCGGTGCAAACGAACGTACACCAATCGGCGCGCCACGCCCGTGGCACGATGGCGAGAAAGCTGAATTCTTTCGAGCCTTCGAGGGAAGCGGCGTTCGAGGGGCGCAGCTTGAAAAAGACGCCGTGCCCTCGATTCATCGTGCCGCTGGCCAGCACCAGGGCCTTGGGGGCGATGCGTTCATACTGATTCTGCTCGGTCTTGCGGCTGAGCTGATTCTTGACCGCGTTCAAGGAGAAGATCGAGTAGCCGACCTGCGCGTCGATGCTCTTGGCGTCGCTCTCCTCGATGATGTCGGCGACGACGATGCGGTCGTCGGTGTAGCGGCTTTCGAGCGTGGTGTTGGGCAGGAAGTCGAGGATCTTCAGACGTAGCTTGGGACTGCTGATCATGTAGGTGAAGTCGACGACCTCGGCCTCGGTGCCCGCCGCCACGCTGGCCGAGACGCGAAACTTGGCCTCGATGACCTTGAGGTGGGGGTGCGTCGCCGCACATTTTTCGGGCGTGACGTCGTGGCACTCGATCTTGTCGGGCACGTCGAACAGGATGCGCACGTCTTCGGCCGCGACGTGCCACGTGCTGGCAGCGCTCGATGTCAGCCCAAGGGCGAGGAACGCCACGGCGCGCGGTGCTAGCTGACGGAGCATCGTTCGTCCTCCTGAGTTACGACATCCCGGGGAGCGGAATGTTAGCAGGAGTAGCAGCTTGCCAAAAGAACGGTTTTCGGCGTCGGCAAGGGGCAATACGGCCGGACTACTGGGGGAGTCGCGCGATGGGACGAGCGACCGCCGCGGGGGCAGACGGATCGCCAGCGCAGAGCGCAAAAAAAAACGGCCGCTGGTGGGGCAGGGACCAGCGGCCGCGGACAAGGCAAGGTTACCCAAGCCAAGCCCATGTCCAAGATAACGCCACTCGGCAGGGATGCAATTGGGAATGGGCCGAAAAGAGACCCTCGTGCTGGAGTTTTCTGGCATTCCCCCCCGCACGACGGGATCGCCGGGCAAAATTTGGTAATGCCATACGACCAGAAAATGTCGCTAGCACCTCGCCTTTAGTACAAAAGAGTGGTACGCCGCTGCCCCGCTGCCCGTCAATCGGCCAGCGACACCTGCTCGAGCGACATCAAGTAAGCGAACAGATCGCGGACCTCTTCGGCGGACAAGTTCTGCAGCAATCCGTCGGGCATCATCGAGTTATCGCTTGTGGCCAGCTCGTCGATCTCGGTGCGATCGATCGTGACCGCTTCCTGGGCGGTTTGCAGTGTCAGGGTGCGTTCGGTCTGTTGGCTAAGGACGCCCGAGATGAGGCGACCGTCGGCGAGTGCGATGTTCACCGCGCGGAAGTCCGTGCCGACGCTGGCACTGGGGTCGAGCACGTTCTCGAGCAGGTAGTCGAGATTCTTGCGGTTCGAACCGGTGAGATCGGGTCCCAGCTTGCGGCCGACGCCGAACAGCACGTGGCAGTTGGCGCACAATTTATTGAAATGCGCGCGACCGGCCTGAGGATTGGCCGATGCCAGAAAATCACTCGACAAGCGCGAGCGCCACTCTTCGATCATGGTGCGTTTTTCCGCGGCCGAGGTGCGCACCTCGCCCCAGACCTCGGTCAGGCGGCCCGTCAGTTCCTCGTCTTCAAAGGCTCGCATCTGCCGCGCATGAAAGGCCGAAATCTCATCGGTGGCGATCTGCCCGCTGGCCGCCGCGTCAAGGAGCGCGCGGGCATAAGCGGGGCGCGAAGCGAGCGTGTTGACCATCTCGCGGCGTGCCTCGGGCGTGTAGTAGTTGATGTGCCCGACGATCTGCGCCGGCGTGTCCGGATGATCGTAGAGGGCCAAGCCGCGCAATGCTTCGGTCAGCACCGCTCGATCGCCCAGCAAGTCGTGCAGCATCGGTACGGCATCGGAGGGGCGTCCGGCCAGCAGTGCCCGCAACGCCTGCTGTCGCGCGGCGGGTTCGGCGGCGGCGTCGAGGATGGTGGTGCGCAAGTCGTCGAGCGCGCGACCAGCGCCGAAAACGACATTGAGCTCCTGCAAGGCGCGAATCGCTTCGGGGGGCGCACCTTGCGCCAGCCGATCGGTAATCGTCGGCCAATCGGCCGGCGCCGGGGCCTGACGCCAGCCGCGCAGCGCCTCGGCCATGCCCGCAACGATGTCTCCCGACCGCGCACTTGCAGGATCCTGCTGGGCCAAGGCCAGCAAGTCGGCCACCGCCTGAGGCTGGCTTTCGATCTCGACCGTGAGGCGGCGGGCAACATGGCGGCGCAAGAGCCCCACCGGAGACGACGCCACCAGGGCGATCGCTCGCGAGGGATCGCGCGGCACGGCCGGCTCGATGCCATACCACAGCAGGTGCGGAAGCAGGCGATCCTGGGCCCAATCGCCGCGACGGGCCAGGGCCTCGGCCAGGGGCCAGCGATCGACGACCGGCAGTCGCTGCAAGGCAGAGGCCAGATATAAGGACACGATACCGGCCGGATCGTGCCGCGCATGGCGCACGAGCGCCTGTTGCGCCGCTGGCGAGAGACCAGGGCTCTCCGGCGTAGACGAATCGACCAGCAGACGCACGCCCCAGGCGCGAACCTCGGGCGCCGGATCGTCGAGCGCGGCGAGCAACTGCGGTTCGTCGAGTTGGTCGATCGCGGCGAGCCCCCAGAGGCGTTGCAAACGGCGTTGGGCCGTATCGCCTTCCTGGGCCGGCAGGGCGTTCAACCACGCGGCGACATCGGACATCTTCTGGCCGGAGGCCGCGCGCGCCCGCCACTGTTGCAGCACCTGGCGCGGCCACCAGGCATTGGCCGCGGTGAATTGCTCGCACAGTTCAAGATTCGTCCGTTGCGCGAGATCGAATGCGGCGAGCGCGGGAGGCGTCTCGTAGGTAAGTTTGTAGATGCGGCCACTCGTGCGGTGGACGCCGTCGTGATCGTGGCACTCGCCCGTGTCGGACCAATCGGCGATGAAGACGCCACCATCCGCGCCGGTGATGAGATCCATGCCCCGATACCAGGGATCGGCGATAAAGCAAAGATCGGGCCCATGCTTGGCGGTGAAGCCGGCGCCGGCGGGCTCGAGAATATCGCTGTTGATGCGTTGCCCGTGCAGGTTGAGCGTATAGACGCGACCGCGATACTCGGCGGGCCAGTTGTCTCCCTGATAGATCATCAGGCCGATATGAGCATGGCCGCCGCCGGCCGCGTTGGTTTTATCGGTGATTCCGTGACGAATGTCGTTCCACTTCTCGCCGGTATCCCAATGGACGTGATCGGCCGCCTGAGCCATCAGGCTGTAGACGTGCGGGTTGAGATCGATGCCATACATCCGCTCGACGTGCGAGCCCGGCACCAGGTGCCACAGATGGCCGATGACCGTATTGATGACGTACATCTCGCCCTGTGCGTCGTAATCGAAGCCCCAGGAATTGGTCATGCCGTGCAGGACGGTCTCGACGGTGCGTCGCGTGGGATGGTATCGCCAGACGCCGGTGTTGATCGCCACGCGTTGTGAGTCGCTCGTGCCGGGGGCGCCGATGCGCGACGTGGCCTGGATGCCGTGCCGCGCGTAGAGCCAGCCATCGGGTCCCCACTTCAAGCCATTCGCCGGCGTGTGACCCACGGCCTGCTCGTCGAGCCCCTCGAGCACGATCCGCGGTGGGCCATCGGGCACGTCATCGCGATTGGCGTCGGGAATGAACAGCAGGTTGGGCAACGCGAGTACCCAGACGCCGCCGTAGCCCACTTCGACGCTGGTGACTTTGTGCCCCTGATCCCAGAACACGGTGCGTTGGTCGTGCCGACCATCGCCATCGCGGTCGGCGAGGATGACGATGCGATCTTTCAACGAGGTGTCGTAGTTGCCAAAGCTCGCCCCCGACCAGGTATAGTTCTCGGCCACCCACAGGCGGCCCCGTTCGTCGGTCGTGATGGCAATCGGGTTCTGCACGTCCGGTTCGGCGGCAAAGACGGAGAGCTTGAAGCCGGGCGGCAGCTTCGCCGTGCGGACCACTTCCTCAGGGGGCATGGGGGCCGTCGTGGCTTTTTCTGAGTTGTACGGCTGCGGAAAGTCATCGGCGCAAGCTCCCGACCCGATCGCTTGCAGGAGACCGACGGCGAAACCAGAGATAACAGCCATCGCCTTGCGCGTGTGCATTGTGCTGGACCCACAACCACTGGGGTTCGACCCGGTGCCTCGTGCTATCAGATAGCCGGCCAGTATAACCGGCAGTCGAGGACGAGACTCGTGGAATCGACTTTGCAAGTTTGCCAGGTTGGCGAGGCGGTGGATGATCGCGGATCTTGCTGCGTATAATCGGGCCATTGCTCGACGCATGCATCCCGATCCTCGGTGAATCTTCGGCTATGATGAACCACTTCATTCCCCGGCCCGCTTTCCGCTGCACCGTCGCTGCCCTGATGTTGTTGCTTGGCAACTCGGCCGCCACGGCGCTCGGCGTCGACAACTGGACGAATTTTCGTGGGCCGACCGATCAAGGACGCGCCGACGAAGCGAAGCTGCCCATCAAGTGGAGCGAGACGGAAAACGTCGTCTGGAAGACCCCGGTCGAAGGCAAGGCCTGGTCGTCGCCCGTCGTTTGGGAAGACCGCGTCTATCTGACGAACGCGAATCCCGAGGGGACGCGTCTCTCGGTCGTCGCGCTCGACAAGAACACCGGCGAGGTGATCTACGATAAGCTGCTGCACACGGTGGTGCTGCCGCAGTATTGCCATCCCTTCAATTCGTACGCCTCGCCGTCCCCCGTGATCGAAGATGGCCGGCTCTACGTCAGCTTCGGTTCGCCCTACAACGCCTGCCTCGACGCGGCGACCGGCGACGTGCTGTGGCAGCGGACCGATTTCGTCTGCAATCATTTTCGTGGGCCGGGCTCGTCGCCCATGCTGTTCGAGGATCGCCTGATCCTGCACTTCGACGGTAGCGATCTGCAGTACGTCGTGGCGCTCGACAAGCAGACGGGCGAGACGCTGTGGCGCACCGATCGTACAGTGAACTACGACGACGTCGACGCCGCCACCGGGCAGATCAAGCTCGAAGGAGACATGCGCAAGGCGTACTCGACGCCGATCGTGATCGACGTGCAGGGCGAACCGCTGCTGGTGAGCCTCGGCTCGATGGCCCTCTACGGCTACAGCCCGCGCGACGGCCAGGAACAATGGCGCGTCGACTTTGTGGGGAGCCACTCGGGGGCCTGCCGGCCGGTGCTGCACAATGGTTTGATCTACTTTTCGACCGGCTCTGGGGGTGAGTTGTGGGCGATCAAGCCCGACGGAGCGGGTGTGCTCGACTCGTCGCACGTCGTCTGGAAGCAGAAGCGAGCCGTGCCGAAGCGTTCGTCGATTGTCATCGTTGACCACCGGCTCTACATGGTCGACGACATGGGGGTCGCCTCGTGCGTGAGCACCGAGACGGGAGAAGAACTCTGGCGCGAACGGCTCGGGGGCAACTTCTCGGCCTCGTTGATTCACGCGGATGGGCGGATCTACTTCTTCGATCAAGAGGGGCAGACGAACGTCATCAAGACGGGAGACGAGTTCGAGGTGCTAGCGACGAATGAACTGGAAACAGGACTTTATGCTTCGCCCGCCGTATCGGGAAGGGCGTTGTTCGTCCGCACGCCGACGCATCTGTACCGGTTGGAGGATCGTGTGGGGAAGAACTGAGTGTGATTTGTTCGGTTTCGGGTAGCAGATCAATGAGTGCGAGTTATACGATCGACCCTGGGCGATTGAATCGGGAAGTTCCCTGGTGGAGGCACACACCAGAAGAAGTCCGGCGGCAGATTCTGTCGCTTATCCAACAGGGCAAGTCGGTATCAGCTATCACACTTTATGGACAGTCTCACGCGATTTCCCTAAAGCGCTCGAAGCAAGCCATAGAAGTACTTTTGGGAATAGTTTACGAGCTGCCTCCGTGTCCGCACTGTGGCAAATTGCTACGAACGCAACGTGCCCAACAGTGCTTCGCTTGTGGAGCTGACTGGCATCGAGCAACCACTCAAAGCGATTAACGGCGAAAGTTGGAGGAAGAACGTCGACTCACAAAGGCGAATAGCTCTATACTGTGCCTCGCAACAAACGCCAGGATTACCGCGCGATGCTGACCCTGTTCGACCAGACATCTCGAGGTACGCGGCGCCACTTTCTCCGCGTGGGAAGTTTGGCACTGGGGGGACTGTCGTTGCCCTCGCTGCTGACGGCTCGGGCCGCCGCTTCGCCGGCGCTGCTGCACGATCGGGCCGTGATCTTTCTCTTTCTGCACGGCGGACCGAGTCAGTTCGAGACGTTCGATCCCAAGATGTCGGCGCCCGCCGATATTCGCGCCGTGAATGGCGAGATCGCCACGGCGATTCCGGGCGTCACCTTCGGCACCGACTTTCCGCGCCTGGCCACGCTAGCCGATCGATTGACGATCGTGCGCTCGTTTACGACCGGTGATGCCAACCACGACATCAAGCCGGTGGTGTGCCGCGACACGGCCGGGGCCAGTATCGGGGCGATCTATGCCCGTGCCGCCGGCAATACCGATCCCCGCACCGGCATGCCACGCTCTGCCATGTTGTTTCCGCGTGCCGTCGACGATTCGACCGGTGCGCCGATCACGCAGTTCGGTCGGCTGGAATCGACCGGTGCGCTCGGCAGTACGGCCGCTCCGTTCGTGCCGGGCGCGGGAAGCGACTTACAGCAAGACATGCAGATGAATCTGCCGATAGCGCGTCTGAGCGACCGGCGGACGATTCTCACCGGCCTCGACCGCTTGCGCTATGCACGCGATCGCGCATCGCAACTGGGATCCATAGACACGCTGCGCGAGCAGGCCTTCGAGACGGTGATCGGTGGCGTGGGCAAGGCGTTCGATCTTTCGCGCGAGGATGCCCGCACGATCGAGCGTTACGACACCGCCCCGCTGGTGCGGCCCGATCAGATCGACCGCAAGTGGAACAACTACGAGCATTACTGCGACAACGCGAAGTCGCTCGGCAAGCTGCTGCTGCTCGCGCGGCGGTTGTGCGAGTCGGGCTGCCGCTTCATTACGGTGACGACGAGCTTTGTTTGGGACATGCATGCCGACGTGAACAACGCGACGATGGAAGAAGGCATGTGCTACATGGCGCCGCCGCTCGACCATGCCGTGTCGACCTTGGTCGAGGATCTGGCCGAACGCGGGCTGACCGACCGCATTCTGCTCGTGTGTTGCGGCGAAATGGGGCGCACGCCCCGTTTGAATGCCAACGGCGGCCGCGACCACTGGGGGAATCTTGCTCCGCTCTTGCTGCACGGCGGCGGATTGCCGATGGGACAGATCGTTGGTCAATCGGCCCGCGATGGCTCGGCGCCACAGACGAACCCGGTGACGAATCGCCACCTGATCGGCACCGTCCTGCAACGTCTCGTCGATCCGGCCGAGTTGCGGCTGGTGCGCGGCATGCCCAATGAGGTCGTGCAGGCGGCCAGCTACGATCCGATTCCAGGCTTGGGCAGTTGATGCTTTGACTGCTGACAAGCCCAGCCGGTTCAGAAGCACATTGCTGGGCAAGTCAGCAGTGCCACACCGTCTTGAAGGGGGAGGGACGTCGGTGAGCCGCTATTCGATCGAAGAGTTCGTCGAAAAAACCGCGCAGCGCGATCGGGGACAAGGGCTGTTCGAGCTCGAGAACGACCGCGTGCTCGAGATTAACTTGAACGGCACCGTCTGGACGAAGATGGGCTCGATGATCGCCTATCGCGGGCAGGTGAAATTCAAACGCGAGGGGGTACTCGAACACGGCGTCGGCCGGCTGCTCAAGCGCATGGTAAGCGGCGAGGGGGCTCGGCTCACCAAGGCCGAAGGTCGAGGCAAGATCTACCTGGCCGACGGCGGCAAGAAGATCTCCATCATCGAGCTCACCAGCGACGCTATCGTCGTCAACGGCAACGATCTGCTCGCCTTCGAACCCGTGATCGGCTGGGATATCAAGATGATGCGCAAGATGACCGCCATGGTAGCGGGCGGATTGTTCAACGTGCGGCTCGAAGGCTCGGGCATGGTGGCCATCACCACGCATCACGATCCGCTGACGCTGCGCGTACAGCCGGGACAGCCCGTCTCGACCGATCCGAACGCCACGGTCGCCTGGTCGGGCAATCTTTCGCCCGAGTTCAAGACCGACATCAGCTTCAAGACCTTCGTCGGCCGGGGGAGCGGTGAATCGATCCAGATGCACTTCGACGGAGATGGCTTCGTGGTGGTGCAACCGGCCGAAGAACTCACGTTTCAGCAAGCGCCCGCGTGAACGAATCGATGACCACTGGAATCGATCCGATTGATGCTGGAAAGGATGCGCAGCGCGGTCCGCTGGGAATCGTCGGATTGGGGTTGCTGGGCAGCGCGCTCGCAGCGCGAGCGATCGCCGGCCATTGGAGCGTGCTGGGCTACGACGTCGTAACCGATCGGCGCGAGGAGCTGCGCGCGATCGGCGGCACACCCTGCGATGCCGCCGCCGAGGTGGCCGCGCAATGCTCTATCCTGTTGTTCGCACTTCCGCACGATGGGATCACACGCGACGTAATCGACTCGCTCGGCAGGTCATTGTTACCCGGCACGGTGATTCTCGACGCCACCACGGGGGATGCCGACGCCACGGCTACCTTGGGTGCAGAGCTTGCCTCGCGCGGCGTCACCTATCTCGACGCGACGATCTCCGGCAGCAGCGTGCAGGTGCGCGACGGCGAGGCGCTCTTCATGGTGGGGGGCCCACGCGAGACGTTCGAACGCTGTCGACCGCTGCTGGCCGTTCTTTCGCGGCAGGCGATTCACACCGGCCCCTGCGGCAGCGGCGCGCGGATGAAGCTGGTGACGAATCTCGTGCTCGGGCTGAATCGTGCGGCCCTGGCCGAAGGGCTCGTGCTGGCTCGGACGCTCGATCTCGACCCGGCGCAGGCGCTCGAGGTATTGCGGGCGAGCATGGCCTACTCGCGGGCGATGGACACCAAGGGAGAGAAGATGATCCGGGGGGACTTCGAGCCGCAGGCACGCCTCTCGCAACATCTCAAAGACGTACGGCTCATGCTCGCCGCCGCCGAGCGGCAGGGCCAACGCCTGCCGTTGAGCGAAACGCATCGCCAGTTGCTGGAATTGGCCGAACACCTCGGCCTGGGCGAACAGGACAATAGTGCTGTCCTGCGAGCGATTGAAGCCACGCGCCGCAGCAACACCAGTAAATAATGGCTACGCTCGACCGGCATTTCCAGAGACAACATGCGGCCTGCCGCGAACCTTCGCCGCATGGTTGGTATCGTATTGATGGCTGCGTGGCAAGTGAGCCCTGAAGTATTGATCACTGGCACGCCGGCCGTGTTCCCGTTGGTCGCCCTGGGTTCATTGGCAGCGCAGGGGGAAAATAGTTCGATCGGCCCCAGTCTGCCGCAAACACATGCCAACTGCTCGATTCTCGTCATGAAGCCTCGCGTGCATAACAGCGCCAACTTGATCTACTCGGTCGGGACGCAGGTCGTCGCGCTGAAGGAGGTCCAGGGTTCGCACGGGCGCAAGGTTCATCCGGCCGGCGCCGTTGGCGTGGTTGTGGCCGCGCCGGCGGATCGTTCGCACGCATATCGGATTCGCTTCGTTGATGGTTTCGAGGCTCCCTTGCACCACCATCAACTCAGCCTGCTGGCCGAGTACCAGCAGGGGGCCGTGCATGACTCGGACGAGGTACTCTCGCGACACGGCTTGTTCGATCGGGTTATCTATCGTTGCGTGATCGGCTCGCGGGCCTTTGGACTCGCCGGTGAGGAATCGGATACCGACCGGCGCGGCATCTATTTGCCCCCGGCCGAACTGCATTGGTCGCTCTACGGCGTGCCCGAGCAACTTGAAAACGACGCGACGCAAGAGGCGTACTGGGAGCTGCAGAAGTTTCTGGTGATGGCGCTTAAGGGTAATCCCAACGTGCTCGAATGCCTGTATACGCCGCTGGTCGAGTATGCGACGCCTGTGGCGCAGGAACTGCTCGAGCTGCGCGAGATGTTTCTCTCGCGTGTCGTGTATCAGACCTACAACGGCTACGTGATGTCGCAGTTCAAGCGCATGCAGGCCGACCTGAAGAATCATGGCCAGGTGAAATGGAAGCACGTCATGCACCTGCTACGGCTTCTGCTGGCAGGCATCGAAGTGCTGCGTGAGGGGTACGTGCCCGTTCACGTCGGCGAGCATCGCGAACGACTGCTGGCGGTCAGGCAAGGCCTGTTGCCTTGGGACGAAGTCGAGGCGTGGCGTCTCGATCTGCACGCGCGCTTCGATCAGGCGTACGCGCAGACGAGCCTGCCCGAGCGTCCCGACTACGAATGTGCGAACGACTTTCTAGTAAAATCGCGGCGGCTTGCCGCCAGCGAGGCATTGCCGTGATCGACTACGCCAAACTGCAACGCCAGGTTGACGCGCATCCTTATCCGCTCGTGTTCGCGACGATTAGCGGCGCGCACCTTTACGGTTTTCCGTCGCCTGATTCCGACGTTGATTTGCGCGGCATTCATGTCCTGCCGCTGGAGCAAGTAGTCGGGCTCGACGCCGACAAGCATGACACGGTCGAGCGATCGGGCATTCACGAGGGGCTCGAGATCGATCTTGTAACGCACGATGTCAAAAAGTTCGTGGGACTGATGCTGCGCAAGAACGGCTATGTCCTCGAACAACTGCTGTCGCCACTGGTGGTGGCCTCGACACCGTTCCACGAAGAGCTCAAGGCGATCGCGCCGGCTTGCATCACTCGGCACCATGCGCATCACTACCTGGGCTTCGCCGCCACGCAATGGAAGTTGTTTCGCAAAGAAGAACCACCGCGGGTCAAACCCCTACTGTACGTCTATCGCGTGCTGCTGACCGGAATTTACTTGATGCGCAGCGGCCAGCTCGAGGCCAATCTGCTCAAGCTCAATGAGCAGGTTGGCTTGCCCCACATCGACGATCTTGTCGCCCGGAAGCTGGCCGGCCCCGAAAAAGGAAAACTGGAGGCGGCCGATCTCGAATTCCACGAACGAGAGTATGCGCGCCTCGTCGGAGAATTGGAGGAAGCATCGCGGCAATCGAGCCTGCCGGAACACAGCAGCGGCAAGGCGCAACTCAATGATCTTGTCGTGCGACTGCGACTCGGAGCAGCGGGCTAAACGCCGGCGTGTAAGATCCTCGCTATTCCGCTGTCTCTTCGACCAGCACCAGTTCATCTCCCTGGAGCGCGATGTAGTGGAGCGCGCCGTTGGGATCGAGGTGGATCTTGCCACCTTGGAAGTTGATGATCTCGTCGTAGGGCTGGCCCTCCACGCCATTGACGATCAGCTTTTGCTTCTCGCCGTCGAGGGCCACGTAGGCGACTCGCTGGTTGTCGTCGCTGAAAACGAAGCCACCGAGGATGTCGGTGTAGGATTTGCCGGGCTGGCCGTTGTCGACGATCTGCCAGGTATCGCCGGTGCGCGCGGCGTAGACGAGTCGCGATCCATCCTGGTTGTAGAACGGCGGACCGACTTCGTCGTAGGCCTGCTGCGGTTGCCCACCAACGACGACGAACTGCTTGCCGCCGTCTTCCGCCCAATAGGCGGCCGACTTGCCATCGGGGCTGAAGACGGGCATGCCTCGATCGTCGTACGCCTTGCCTTCGCGACCGTCGACGACCGAGAAGACCCGCCCGTTGGCCACGGCGAGATAACCCACCCGTTTGCTGTCGGGGCTGTAGACCGGCCCCGTCACTCCGTCGTAGACCTTGCCCTCCTGCCCGTCGAGCACGACGAAGTACTTGCGGAAATCCTTGACGGCATAGCCGAAGTGCTTGCCGTCGGGACTGATGGCGAGGCTGCCTGCGAGGATATCGTTGTAGACCCTACCCCGTTTGCCCTTGTGGACGACCGCGGCGCGGAAGCTCGCCGGTTCACCAAGGTAGGTCAGATGCTCGCCATCGTCGCTGAGGAAGATGTCGTCGATGACGATTTCTTCCAGCCGCACCGGTTCTTCCTGGCCGTTGTAGACGACGAACTGCTTGCCCTCTTTTTTGGCGAGGTAGCCCAATTGTCCCTGCGGACCGCGGAAGAAATTGCCGGTCAGCTTTGCCGGACCGTGATCGCGTTGGATACGTGGCTGAGAACCATCGATAGAATCCTCTCGCATCACGTACGCATCGTCGATCTCGACGGCGTACACCATACGCTGGCTGTCGGCCGTAAAGGCAACTTCCCAACTGAAATCCTCGGCGGGCTCCCCTTCGCGTCCGTCGATCACCGGCACTTCGTCGAACGAGGAAGCACGCAGCCGCGCGATGCAGCCATAGTGCTTGCTGTCGGGGCTGAACGTGAGGCCCGAGACGTGCGAATAGATCGTTTCGCTCGGCTGCTCGTCGATGACGATCACGCTGCCGGCTCCGTGGTGGGGCACGCGCGCGGCATAGGCCGTGTGCTGGCTATCGGGACTGAACGAAAAACTGTTGTCCCCGATGCCGAACTCGTAATCGTGCTGGCGTCCGTCGATGTTGATACCTTTCTCCGTGAGAAACGCGTAGCGGCGGCCATCGGGACTGATCCAAAAGCTGCGTTTCTCGGCCTCGAACAGCGCGCGGTCGATCTTGCCCAGCGGCGTTTCCTTGGCGCTACGAGACGGAGCCTCGACGGCACATGCAACGCCACTCCCCAACATCACGACCACGATCGACGCGCACCAGGTGGCAAAGCCGACACGAATCATGCGGACCTCTCCTGAGTTATGCCGTCGATCATTGCGTGTGCTACTCGACGGCGACGGTCGCTTCTTCTTTCAAACGAATGGGGCCAAAATGTTCGGGAAACTTGGCAGTGGCGCCGCTGTAGAACGCGCGGATGCGATCCATGTCGGCCTTCAAGTCGCCCGATGGAATAAAGGCTTCGTAGAGTCCTCCCACCTTGCGGCGAAAGTCGAGCAATCCCAACACGAGCGGCACGCCGGCCTCTTGGGCGATGTGGTAGAAGCCGCTCTTCCAGTATTCAGCACGGCTGCGGGTACCCTCGGGGGTGATAAGGATGCAGAGCTCGTCGCGACGCGCGAACTCATCGACCATCTGCTGCACGGCATTGTGTCGCGCACGGCGATCGACCGGCACGCCGCCAATCCAACGCATGAAGGGTCCCAGCGGTCCCTTGAAGAGCGAATGCTTGCCGATCCACGACACGCGAATGCCGTAGATGTACGACATCGACAACATCAGGGGGACATCCCAGTTGCTCGTGTGCGGTGCGGCGAGAATGACGTATTTCTTGAAGGGCGGTTTTTCCCCCTCCATCTTCCAGCCACGAAGCCATAGATAGAAACGACCCAACCAACGTTTCATGCGCGCTTTCTGTTCCGAGAGGGGGGCCAGCGGCGAGCCGGCCACACCACGGCAGCCTGACACGTCGCCAAAGGGCCGATTCTCGCCCCCGCCGGAACGAATTGCCAGTGCTTGCCTGCTATTACGGAAAAGTCGCCTCGATGCTGCTCCTCTCAGCGTGAGCTCGCGCCCGTTGTTACGCGTGAATGGGAATACGCGCTTCGATCGAGTGACGGATGAACCGAAGCTTCGCTCGGGCGATCTCGCGCATCTGCAGCGCAAAAACGAAGCCGATCCCCACTCGGCCGCGTATCCGCTGACCGGGCCGGGATCGGCTCTTGTTGCACGTGAAAGGCCGTACTGGCCTAGCTATTGCTGATCGGCAGTCTTCGACCGCGTCGCCGCCAACCGATCAACCCGACACCGACCGTGCCGAGCATCGCCACCAGATACGTCGACGGCTCGGGCACGGTCGTCAGCGTGCCTTGAAAATCGAAGACAAACTGATCGAACGGCTCGTCGCCCGTCGTGGGATTACCCGAGGCATCGACGTAGAACCGGTTGCCCGACACGTTGAACGTGCCGAGGTTATCGATGGTGACCGTGCCAAGGTTGATGCGCAGGTTGATATCGCTCACCAGGTCCATGGCGGTGGGCACACCATCGACGACCGTTACCGTGCCGTTAAAGCTGTGGACCAACGTATCGATCGTCCAGCGTGCATAGTTCATGTAGGACGGATCGAGCGGATCGACGGTCACCCCCAGGTTCAGCGCCGTAATGGTGGCCACGCCGCTGCCGCCGACGAGATCGGCGTCGTTGTACGTGACCGATCCCATGCGGAAGAACTCGTCGTGCGGAAATCCGTCGAAGGCAGGATTGCCGAACGTGACGCTGGGGTCGCTGATGGCATGAAAGCGCTGTTGCGACGTGCCAGGGTCGGGCAGATCCATGCGGAAGAAAGCGTCGGAGTTGTATTCGTAATAGGTGCTGTCGCCGTCGGCGATGCCGTGCAGCAGGACTATGCCGGCCCAGGCGTTGACGGGCGAAAGAGCAATACCGGACAACAGAACGAGCAAAGCGGTCAAACGCAGATACATGAAAAAAGCTCCCAAGAGAACGAGTGAAATCGGTACCGACGATTACTTGCCTTCACTGGCGTCCTCCTGGGCAAGGTGTCGGATGACGAGGTCGCGCAAGCGTTCGGAGGGGCTCGACCCGTCCTTGGCGTTCGACAGATTGGCGAGCACGACGAGCGTGAGATCGCGCGCGGGGAGATAGCCCATGTAGGCGGCGAAGCCCGGCACGTCCCCCAAGTGGCCAATCGCCTCGTGTTGCTTGCCGATGCAGAAGCCGTATTCGAGGCCGGCCTGCGTCGTGGGGACCCAATGGTGCAGTTCCTCGCGCGCGGCGGCGCTGACGAGCGTCCCCTTGGCGATCGCTTCGCCGGCGCGGAGCAGGTCGTCG